>MUGC01000268.1 GCA_002900535.1 Thermoplasmata archaeon M9B1D
AAAAAAATAAGCAAAAACTATTTATCCAAAAAAATTATTTAAAAATGGGGGACCTAGTAAATTATATTGGGGAGGTTAACTGTACCTGCTTTCCGCTTATAGGCGCATTCCTCCTATCAATGCATCCCGTCCCCCACCTATTATAATTTTTTTTTTAACTTTATGATTTAAATTTTTTTAAAAATTTTGTATCAAAGAAATGTTTTAACAGAGTTAAGAATAAATGCAATGAGATCCTTTTATGGACTCATCGCAGAATCTGTTGAAAACACAGATATTTTAATTATCCAAATAGTGCGCCAAGACCCGCGGCTGCTTCTTCTTCAGATACTTCAGGTTCTTCCTCTTTCTTCTTTTTTTCTTCTTTCTTTTTTTCGGAAGCTCCTTCAGCGGGTGCAGCTGCTGCAGGTGCTGCGGCAGCTACTGGTACAGCAGCGGTTTTTATTGCTTCATCGATGTTTACGCCTTCTAGTGATGCTGTAAGTGCTTTTATTTTCGCATCATCTGCTTTTACTCCAGCGGCTGTAAGAACTTTCTTTATATTTGCATCTGTTATTTTTTGTCCTGCTGCATGAAGAAGCATTGCGCTATATACGTATTCCATTAATTTTTCCTCCATTTTTATTATGTTGTTTTATTTTTTAAAGCAAGCATTTGGTTGTTTGCTTTTGAAATAAGATACTTAACTGTTTCTTTATTAACAAATCCCATTTCAAGTGCAATAGTAAATGCATCATGATGAGCTTTCATCAATAGTGGTTGAATTGTTTGCTTTGTTGTCCATCCTGCAGTAATTGCAAGGTTGAGGACATTAATTGATGCTTGTCTAATTCTACCAAAGAACTCATCGATGTTGATATCAAGTACATCTGGGCTGAAAATTTCTCCAGCTTCAAAAACTCCATTTAGTGTCATTCCTATTTCAATTGGAAATATCTCAAGGCGTGTAAGCATTTGAGCAACATCTTTTGGAATTCTTTCACCTTGGGGAACTACTACTTTATCAGTTTTTACTACAACTTTTCCTTCTATTATTGCTGCGGGAATTCCTGCTTTTTGTAATTCTCCGACAATTGGTCCTGGTTTAAATGGTGTTTCACCTGATTTAACTTCTATGTTATGAGTAGCTTTTTCTCCACCTTTTGCAGGTGCCATTGTGCGTGATCCTTTTATTTTTGAAAAGAGTTTGAAAGGGTTCATTTCAGTTGCAATTATTGCTGATTGTCCCTTGACATGATCTTTTAGTTCAGATACACCTTTTGTACTTTTTTCGGCTTCATCAAGTGCTCTAAGAATAAGGTTATTTTTTGCTGATCTAATTGTAGCAGAGCCTTGAAGGTTTTTTCTCATTTGTTGCATCTGTGGAGCAGGTATACCGCCAACTTCAATTATTCCTACTACTCTGTTTTTTGTGAAAAGGTTTGTAAGTTCTTTTACCTCTTCCTTCTTCCAATCAGCAACATGAGCTTCCATTAAGTTTTAACCTCCCCTAAATCATCCTCACTGAAGGACCCATTGTTGTTTTAATATAGACAGATCCAATGTTTAATCGGCCTCGTTCAAGTGCTCCTTCAACGCGTTTAACAATTACATCGATATTTTCAGATATGTTCTCTTTTGACATATCAGCACTACCAGCAACTGTGTGAAAAGTTTTTGTACTTTTAGATCGTACTTTTATTGTATTGCGAAGGTTTTTCACCATACCTGAAACATCTGCATTTGGTGGTACAGGTTTCGGCATTTTTCCACGTGGACCAAGGACAGTACCAAGTGTTTTTCCAATAGTTGGCATTAAAGGTGCCTCTGCTATAAAGAAATCATGTTCATCAGCAATTTTTTTGAATTTTTTCTTATCACCAGCAAGATCTTCCATCTGTTCAGGTTTTATTAAAAAATCAACGTGTTTTTGGGATTTAACTGCAAGCTCACCACTTGCAAAAAGAGCGATTTTTGCCTCGTTTCCACGTCCATGAGGTAGGATAATTTCTTCGTCAATTCGGTTTTTTGGAACGTTAAGATCAATATTTTTTAAATTAAAAACTAAGTCGATATTTTGTTTGAATTTACGATTAAGTTTCTTAGATTCTTCTAAGACCTTCTCTACAATATCAATAGTTTTTTTGCTTGTCATAGATACCATTTGAGTGTTTGTATGCACATTTTCTCCAATAAAAAGAGAAAATGTAGTCTTCGGGAATACCAATCTTATTTATAAAAGTTT
>MUGC01000269.1 GCA_002900535.1 Thermoplasmata archaeon M9B1D
GCAAAGAAAAGCAGAAATGTCACTTTATGCAATTGTGATTTTCATTAGTTTCTTTGTGTTTCTTGCAGTTATTTTGATTATTGATAAAACAATTTTTGCAGAGTTTTTCAATCTACAAAAAGATTTACCATCTGTACAAGGAGCTCAAGGCACCATTGGGGTTTCACTTGGAAAAATTGACCCTGAAATGTTGAAAAACACTTTCTTTTTATTTGTCTTAGTTCAAAGCATCGGTGGTGGACTTCTGGGCGGATTCATGATGGATGGAAAACTATCCTCAGGTGTTAGATTTGGATTCGTTCTAGTTTTAGCTTCATTTTTTATGTTTAAATTTATGTTTTAAAAATAAATTTATCAATTTGTAAAAATAACAGAAAAAATTCATATACTAGAAATCGAAGAAATTTACTCGTGGATTTGGTTATATGACGGGAAACAACTCGTTTAATGGTAATTATGCCGTTTCAGAAATAGTTGGAGGCATAATTTTACTATTTGTCGCAATTTTATCTTTTTCCTTGATATACGTTTATTTTCTTTATCCAGCACCAGATGTTAGGGTCTCTGTAAAAATCGAAGGATACGTTGATGCAAATGGAAATCTTGTATTGGAGCATACAGGAGGGGTTTCTCTTGAAAACTATAGAATTTGTCTTTATAACTATCCTGAGAGAACATCAATCAAGTCTGAAATGATAAGAGGAGATAATTGGGAGATTGGTAGTTGTAGATATCCTTTTGATTTGTTAGATTTAGAAGATATAAAACTTTTGATTCCTACAGACATTATAGATTGTCAGGTTTATACTTTTGATAAAAATAACAATGAAGAAAGAGTATTCAATGGAGTTTTTTCTGGGAAACCTATACCTCTTCCTGGTTTACCTGTATACAAGATGATGTTAATTACTAGCCTTAGAGGCGATACAGTTGATGAAGATATTATTTGTTTTACATATGATGTCAATTCCTCATTAAATGTGACATCATATATTTTTAAATGGATGTTAAACGGGCAGAGTCTTGCTCAAATTTTAATGCCATTTGATGTTCAAAACGCAACAGATGCAAAAGATTATTCAGACTATGATAACCATGGAGATGTAAGTGGCGCAGTTTGGAATGATTCTGGGATAATTGGAGGATGTTATGATTTTGATGGAGCAGGAGATTCAATCGAAATAGATTTGCCAACTATGTTCCAAGATATATCAAGAGGAGATTTCACAATAAGCATATGGATTAAAAGTAATGATGTTTTAGATGACAGCAACGTTATACTTGAAGTCTGTGATAACTATCCCGGTAATAAAAACTATATTAGACTGTTTCAGTTTGGTACTGAAATCCATATGGCTGTGTTAGACTCAAATATCATGCGTTGTGTTAGGACAAATGAAATAATAAATAATGAATGGTATCATATAGCAGGTACATGGGATGCAAGCACAAAAGAAGTAGCTATTTTTTTAAATGGAGTTAAATACACACAGGATGGTAAAAGAGATCTATCTCTTGGATCTCAAGATGGCCTATCTATTGGGCATGGTAGTGCTAGTACTCCATTCTGGGATGGGCAGCTTGATGAGTTTCAGGTTTTTGACCGTGTTTTATCAGATGAGCAAATATACTATCTATATTTAACTCAAAAATATTCTCAATGTAATATAAGTTTGATTGCTGCTCAAGAAACAAGTCTAGGAGATCTATGGCAATGCTGTATAATACCAACTGATGGCAAAATAATCGGCTATGAGGGAGGTGAATAATTAATGAATAGTTTTATTGTAAAATGTTTATCAATTATTTTTATTCTTTTTAGCATTATTTTTGTTCTAACAATTTTTGAATCAGAAACAGTAAAAGCAGTAACCTATGATGGTGAAGATCTAGCACTAGCTATTCTTTCAAATACATCAACCTTGGTTGATTCATCTTACGATGAGAAAGCGCCAAACAGTCAAGAACAAAGCATAATTTTATCAGAACTTGGAACAATGAGCCCAACAAATGGAAATACATTTATTATATTAAGCACAGGCAAGGCTGGAACAAGTATTGTTACAACTGATGAAGAAAACCCGGGGGACGAACGAGGAACATATACTAGTAATAAATATGGATACCCCAGAGATTTTGCATGTCTAAAAATTTGGCTTTTAGTCCCAAAACATATGCACTCTTTGTATTATGATTTCCAATTCTTTAGCTCAGAATACCCAGAATACGTAGGCTCTCAATATAATGATAAATTTGTTGTAACTGTTAATTCACCATCAAAAGGAGTATCAACATTTACTTGTGATGTTAACAATGGTAACTTTGTTCTAGATTCAAACTATATACCGGGGACAGGATTTGACATCTTTGCAGAAAGCGGAAACCCCGATAATGTAGATATAGTTAATACAACGCCGAAAATATCCGCAGCAGATGGAGGAGCAACAGCTTTAACAACAAAGGGAGGCTCATTACACCCCGTCTCTCCTCAAGAAATAATAACAATCACATTTGAAATAAGCGATACCGGTGACAACCAGTTTGATAGCGCTGTTTTTATTGATAATTTAGTTTTTTCAGGATATGCAAGAACAGATATACTAGCAACAAAAGAAGCAAGTGATCTAAACAATCCACCATATGAATGTAACGATACTGTTGAATACGAAGTGGTTTTAACAAATGTTGGGGATATAGTACAAAGCGACAACTCTGGAAATGAATACGAAGATGTTCTTTCAGAATATGTAACATATGTACCCGGTTCAGCAACTGCTACTGGAGGTGCCATATCATATAATTCTTCCGATGGAAAAATAATATGGAACGGAGCAATCCCTCAACAAGAATCAATTATTCTAAACTATCAAGTTACCATAAATGAAGAACTTGAAAACGGAACGATTATTTCAAATCAGGGAACAGTTTATTGGGATTCAGATGAAAACGGAACAAATGATAAAACTGAACTTACAGATGATAACAATGTTGATGATAATATAGATAGCGATGGAGATGGTGAAACTGATGATGATGATCCAACAGAAATCATAGTAATTTCCTTCTCACCACCAAATCAGGTAATAGAAGATTTCAGCGATGATACACCTGGTGAAAATGCAACTCAAACTTATTTTGGAAGAACTTGGTTTGAAACAAACACAGAGAACTTTGGAAACAATTTCGAAGTAGTAGATAACTATCATTATTCAACAGATAATGGTTTCAAAACACAAATAAGATCATCAGGAGGTACTCAATACTGGGATTATTACCTATCAGAACTTGACAACGATATCAACTGGTGGGAAGCTATGTTTTCATGTGAAAACGCAAGTGAAGACTATGATCTAACTCTGACTTTTAAAAACGTTAATGGTTATACAATTGCAAAACTAAAATTTCAATATTTTCACGATGGAGAATATTTACCTACAGACTGGACTTTAAGATTATTCTTTTGGAATCCAACAACCAGCCAATGGGTTAAGCTCAGCTCAGACAATCCCGATGGCGCTTTATACAAAGGATGGTATAAAATAAGAATAGCAAAAAATAGCACAAAACTAAATTATTACCTATACGAGGGAAGTAACACACTTGTAGATTTTAAAGAAGCCAGTCAATTAAGTTCATCATTTTCAAATCTCGCAAAAATAACCTTTACCAGTACAATAGAACCTATCAACTGTCCACTTTTCATATGGGATGAACACAAACTAGGATTAGGCTAAACTTTTACGGAGTTTCTCTCACAGGATTAAAG
>MUGC01000035.1 GCA_002900535.1 Thermoplasmata archaeon M9B1D
CCTACAGATAAATTGCCAACTGTTACGAATGAAATTAGAATATAAAGTCCTATTACAAATAAAACAGAAGTATAAAACGCCCGAGGTAAATTTTTCTTAGGGTTTTTAACATCAACTGATGCATTAGCAATAAGCTCAAAACCTTCATAAGCAAGAAAAATAATCATTCCACCGGCGATCAATTCAGGCAAATTACTCCAATTGCTAGGTTGAACTTGTTGAAGATTTACAGTCCACAAACCAACAGATACAAAAATCAATAAAATACTAATTTTCAAACCAACAATCCATTCTTCTGTTTTTCCAACAAAAGTTGCACCTAACGCATTAAGACCAGTAAATAACAAAATCACACCAGACATGAGTGCATGCCTCCAAAATAGTTGTTCTGATGCTGGAAAAAAACTAGCCCCATAACTTCCAAAAGCAAAAGCATACAATGATAACATAACAATATAACTAATCCATAATAAAATATTCATTCCACCTGTGAAAATACCTGTACCAAAACCTTGATTTAAAAACTCTACTGTTCCACCCTGATTAGGATATTTGACACTTAATCGTGCATATGAATATGATGATACAAGTGCAATTAAGCCGGCTAATGCAAATGCTACAGGTGTTCCACCATGACCAAGTTGTACAGCAAGTCCAAGAACAGCAAATATACCTCCACCTACCATACCGCCTATACCAATTGAAACCACAGACCAATAACTAAGATTCCCCTCTCTTTTCATTGTATCATAATTCCTAGAATATTAGGTATTAATATATTTATTAACTACTTTCGGGAATTTTATGCGTTTTTCTATGAAATAAAACCTCTCTATGATTAATCAACTTAAATATATATATTTTAATGAAATCAGTGACCACAAATTCAATTAAAGCATAACCCCAAATAAGACCCGCAAGAGACCAGCCAATTGGAGCCATAACAAAACCATATACAGCAATAATTGTTCCAGCAAATTGCGTTATCTCAGCAGTTAACAGTAATGATAAAGCAGGATAAGGTTTTGTCCAGAAATGATGTTGACCGGTTCGTGCAAGATAAATAGTCATATGACCAGCTACGGCTAACTTTAGAAATATAAGAGTCTGCAATGTTCCTTGATCTAAATGTAAAACTCGGAGTCCTATTAAAAAAAGTCCAAAGCTAAAAAACAATCCTGTAGTTCCCAAAAGTGTAGCAATGCTAAGTACTTCGCGCATATTCCAACGAACAGGTTTCTCCTGAATTTTAACATTATCATAGGCAATCATCATAATTGGAATATCATTTAGCATAGCAAGAATCACGATCATAATCGCAGTTACTGGATAAAAGGTAAATATAAGAATAGACAACGTAACAAGAAGCAACACTCGAATAGTTTCTGCAATTCGATAAATGGCGTAGTTATTCATACGCTGAAAGATCTTACGACTCTCCTTTAATGCATCAACAATAGTAGAAAGGCCAGGTTTTGTAAAAACAATATCAGCAGCTGATTTAGCAGCATCAGTAGCACCGGAAACTGCAATACCTGCATCAGATTTTTTTAATGCCGGTGCATCATTTACACCATCACCAGTCATGCCAACAATATGATCTTTATCTTGCAAAAACTCAACAATATGATACTTATGCTCAGGGAACACCTGTGCAAAACCATCAGCATTCTCAACAGCATTTTGTGCCACTTTATCCGGTTTATCTAAAAATTCAGAAGCAGTAACAATATTGGTTCTAAGGCCTACCTGTTTTGATATCTCTTTTGCAATAGCAACATGATCACCAGTTACCATTTTAACAGTAACACCCATAGCCTGAGCGCTCTTGATCGTCTCAGCTGAATCATCACGTGGCGGATCATACAAGGCTATAAGACCAACATATTTCCACTTACCGTTAGAATCAGTTTTAGCAACGCCTAATGCTCTGTAACCTTTTGAAGCGAAAGAATTAACATTCTCATCTAAACTTTTTACAATATCTTTATCTTTAGAAACCAATGACAAAATAACCTGTGGAGCACCTTTTGACACTTTGAATTTATTCCCCTTTGCATCCCTAACGGTAGCCTCAGTTCTTTTAACAACAGGATCAAAGGGTTTAAAATCCATTATTTTAAAGGTGCTAAGATTCTTTTCAAGATCCTTTGATTCCTTTGCCTTTGTAATAATTGCATTATCAATTGGATCTTGATCTTCCTCTCTTGATGCAAGGACACTTAATAAAATAACATCTTTTTCTTCATAATCTTTAAAAGATACTGATTCAGTAAATTTTAATTCATTCTTTGTAATAGTACCAGTTTTATCAGAACAAAGAACATCAACACCAGCCATCTCCTCAATACTTGTAAGTTTACTTACAATTGCTTCTTTTTTCGCAAGCGCTGTTGCACCAACAGCCATAGTAACAGTAAGAACAGCGGGCAATGCAACAGGAATTGCTGCAACAATTAAAACAAGAGCAAACTGCAAAGTTTCTAAAAGCATCTCATGACGAAACATCGCCACAAGAAAAACAATAGCCACAAGAGTAACAGCAAGAGCAATTAGGTAATCGCCGATTTTAACAACTGCTTTCTGGAAATGACTGCGTTTTTTTGCTTCTGCAACAAGTTTTGTTGTCTTTCCAAAATAGCTTTCTAAACCGATAGCAGTAACAACTGCATCCATCTCACCTTGCTTGATAATAGAACCAGAATAAGCAATATCGCCATCATGCTTTTCTACAGGAAGAGATTCGCCAGTTAATGCTGATTCATCGACAAGGAGATAGTCACCATTAAAAAGTTTAATATCTGCTGGAACAACATCGCCCAATCTTACTCGAACAATATCACCAGGGATAAGCTCACGTGAAGGGATACTAGACCATTTACCATCTCGAAGAACACGAGCTTTTAATGCAAGTTTCTTTTTTAGCATCTCAATAGCATTATCAGCCTTGTTCTCCTGCCAAAAACCAACAATAGCATTAACAAGCAACAAAATTGATATTATAACTAAATCTTCCCAATGTTTAATAACTGCAGAAAGTACAGCAGCAATTTCAATCATCCATGGAATAGGACCCCAAAAATAACCTAAAAATTTTAAAACAGGATGAACCTTTTTTTCAGGTATTTCATTAAAACCATAATCACTACGGCGTTTCCCAACCTCAGAGTTTGTAAGACCTTTTTTAGTTGTATTAAGCTTTTTCAATAAATCATCGGTAGAAATTTTTTTTGTTTCTTCTGAATCTATTTTTTGATTACCCATGTCTATCCCTCAAATCGGTTTAGGAAAATTTTCTCTCCCAATTTACATGTACTTTAATTCGAAACTTCGAACTCTTTTTTATAAAGATTAAAAGTTCGAATAAATTCAGCATGAGACCATGCTAAAGGTAAAGTAATATATGCAATACCTTTAGAAAACATAGGGTGTTTTCTTGTATTCTCAATCATAATCATCCGATCTTCCCGCATTAATCCAGCGTCTGAAAAATCACCAACATATTCTTCAAATTCTTCAACAGTTGAAATATGCTCAGGAAGTAAATTTTCATAAGAATAATCTAATATCCAACTCATGTACTTGTCGGATTTTTTCAAATTTTTAGTTCTAATAAAATGTCTTAGCAGCATAAGCGTATAATTAAACCAAGGACCCCAACCGCCATTGTTCCTGCCTTCATACTTGGGATAACGGCAAATGCCACCTAAATCATTATTCCATAAGTTAGACTCAATATCTTTAACTGTTGTAATTACTTTCTCATCGGTATCTTTAAGAATTCCAAAATCAGCTATTGCATATTTACTAATATCTGGATCAACAAGAACCGAATTTGCTTCACGAATACGAATTGTTTTCACAAAAGTTTTTTTACGGTTATTCCACATAAATTTTAAAATACCATTTTTTACTTTTGCTGCCTCTTGCTTCCAACTACGTTGCTCTTTTCCAAGAAATCTACTAATTTCATAGGCTCTAGATAAAGCTGAGCAACAAGCACTATTTGCCCAAATCTCTAAACCAGCTTCAGTTGGTGGATACTCATGTACAGAGTTTGGAGTATAAATCAAAGGAGTTTTAGGATGATGTTTAATACGCTCGTAATCACCATTAATATTATCATAACTATTTTTAATGATATACTTAACAGCATTTTTTATATACTCAAATTTTTCTTTTACAAAATCCTTATCACCGGCAGTACTTAGATATTCATGCAAAGCATATAATACTAAACCGGTACCATCAATTTGAACAGGTTTATAAGAAGCATCGCGCCCCTCTGCATCCACACGCTGAGGGAAATTCCCAGATTTAGTTTGTGTTGCAAGAATAAACTCTAAACCTTTTTTTGCATTCTCATAAAGACCAGCTGATAAAAAACCAAGAATAATCAAAGAATGATCGCGTGGATAAACATAAGGATATCGCTTTCCTTTTGGGGTAGCAAGACATCCACCATTTTTAAGCTGAACTTCTTTTAAAACCTCTATACTTCTATCATAAACTTTTGAAGCTTTTTTGTTATCTATCATTATAAAACCTCTTGTTGAACAATTTTATTCCAACCTTCAGGACCAACCCCTTTCGCCTTTTTATATTTATTAGATGCATATGAACCATTTTTCTTTTTGACCAAAAACCCTTCATTAACTGAATCTAACATTTGAAAATCGTTCTCAGAATCACCGATTGCTATTGTTTTTATATCGCCATATTTCCGCCTAAATAAATCTGATAAAATTTTTACTGCTTCTCCTTTGTTGTTATCTCCCAATAGATGATAATATCTTCCGCCTATTGTATAATTAAGACCATGTTTGTCTATCTCATTTAGGATGTTTTTCTCTTGTTTTTTATTTAAAATTTTAAAAGGCAAATCAAATTCACGTTTTTTCGCTAACTCAGCTTGTGTTAACTCAAGATTAGCATCTACTGCAATCTCTTTAGAAGACATATCAGAAAAACTCCTTATGTTGTATTTTTCTTTTAAAAAATTTATGAAATCAATTAACTGGCTATAATTAATTCCTAACTTAATAAGAAAATAATTATTATATTCTTTAACAGATTGAATTTTAAAAGAAAAATAATCTTTGGGTACGAAAATGCCTCCGCCATTCTCGGAAATAAAGGGATCGTTGTTGCCAATTTTTTTTCGCCAGAACTCAATTTCAGCACGAGTTTTACTGGTACAAAAAATTAATGGTATTTCTTTCTTTTTTAATAATTCTAAAGCATTTTTTGCTTTTTCATATGAGTAATCGCCAGGATCAAGTAAAGTACCATCTAAATCTGTAAATATAATTTTTTTCATTTGCATTCAAATCCTGTTTATTTATTACTACATAGAATCAAACCATTCATGCTTCTTAAGGCTCCTCTATTTGGATATTGGTCATTAATTTCAGGTTCCATTCTACTAAACTCTTTTAGACTCATTTGAGATTTTAGCATAAAACAAGTATAGTAATATGCCTCTTCTACACTTACTTTTCCATCTTTAAAAAGACTTGTTCTTGGAGGTCTACCTGTATGTAATGCCCCTGGTCTAAAACCATCGGCATAGCCTGTTTTTATCCCATAAAACCAAATCTGGGAAAATACGGGACCGCTTGATGTTATTGTATACCCAGGTCTAAATTTACTTTCACCTGTAATTATAACTCTACCAGATTTAACAAGACCTGAACTCAAAATAGAAATCTCAGGAAGGTTAAAGATAGTTTTATCAGCAAAACCACCACTGTAACATGCATCGATAATTACACTAGTTTTTTTAGACTTAAGACCTGATAAAAGACCTCCGAGATCTTTATCTGTAAGAATATCATCCCATAGAAACACAGCACTTCGCTCTAAGATTTTTCCACCAGCAAAACGATTCTCTGTGCCATAACCATGACCAAAAACCCAAATGAAAACCTCGCTGTCATCAAACTTGTTTGATTCCTCAATTATATAATTAATAGCTGAAACAACATTTTCTTTTATTGCTCCACCATAAGTAATACGGTACTTATGGGATCTCTGCTGTAAAGTTTGAATAGGACTACCATAACCATTATCACTACGTATCCAACCATCATCAAAAAGAATAATAACATTTGAAGTTGGGTAACCACAATTTTCAACAAGATATGAAGAAATATTTTCAGCTAGATATAAACCACCATTTCCAAGTTTACTTTCATTATCCTCTGGAAAATTATCAGCAGCAATAAACAAAGCCCATTTATGCTCATCAGATAAAATTTCATCAGGATTATCCACATACGATGTTACTTTTTCAACATCAGAATAAACTTTACCATTCCAGGCACGGGCCTGTATTTCATAAAAACCATCAGAAAGGTTATAAGTATTCCAATTAAAACTCCAATTATAAGTTCCAGTAGCATTTTCCCATGGATTATCATTAATTTTTACTTCAACATCAACAATTTTATTCATAGCATCAGACGCGGTACCACTAATCATAACCAAATCTAAAACAGACATATCATCTTTAGGGTATAAAATTTCAAGAGATGGTTTTTCGTTAAAACTTGAATTAGGAGAATTATTTAGTAAATAAGTTGTAAACAAAAAAGTAACAATAAAAATAAGAATTAAAGTAATAATAAAAATTACAAGTTTGAATTTATTAGATATCATAAATTAATTCCCTTGGCTTTATTAAATTTTAGTTAACATTATAGATAAACCCGTGTCGTTTGAGAGTACCAGTGTATTAGAATCAGGAAAACTATAGTTCAGCGTTATACCCACGGAACCAGATTTAAAAGTGATTTGATTATTGTCTATACTATACTCAAAAACTCCTATTAATTCCAAATCCCCGAGAGGCCCAATATTATTAATATTCACGGTATTATCGTTATTAAAAGTAATTGTTCCGCCTTCAGAATATTGCCATGTTCCAATAAATTTACCTTTTTCATCTAAAACCGTGGCCAATCCAATAGCAGCAACAATTATGGCAATTATTGTTATTATAGCACCAATCAATATTTTGTTTTTCATAATCCATTCACCTCTCACAAAAATATCCAAATAGTTTTAAACAGTGACTTAAAAACAATTCAAAAATAATTTGAAAACGTTTAAAACAATAATTAAATTTTTTGTCAACAAGGCTTATTTTAAAATACTATCTTGTTTTATCATCTTGTAAACTTTAGGACGAAAAATATGGGAACTAAGAAAGCAATTGGTTTATGGTCTGCAATATCAATAGGTATAGGTGCAATGATAGGTGCAGGAATTTTTTCAATCCTTGGGGTAGCTACAAGTATAGCTGGGCATTCAATGTACATTTCATTTATAATTGCGGGTTTAGTAGCATTACTAAGTACATATTCATTTGCAAAACTTGGAAGTAGATATCCATCAGCTGGTGGGCCAGTAGAGTTTTTAGTTAAAGGACTTGGTGATAATATTATCAGTGGTGGATTTAATATTCTTTTATGGTTTGGTTATATTTTTGCCTTAGCTTTATATGCAAGAGCATTTGCTGGATACGCAATGACTTTTTTACCAGTAAATTCACCAGAAATTTATCTAAATATAATAGCTACTGCTATAATACTAATATTTACAGGTATTAATTTCATTGGAACAAAAGCTGTTGGAAAATCAGAAATAATAATTGTTTCAATCAAGATATCTATACTTATTTTATTTGTCACTGCAGGTTTTTTCTTTATCAATCCAGAAAACCTATTCCTTGGGGAATTACCACATTTATCTAACGTTTTATTTGGTGCAGGAATTGTATTTTTAGCATATCAAGGGTTTAGTTTAATAACTAATACAGCAGAGGATATGGAAAATCCAAAAAAGACACTACCAAAAGCGCTATACAGCAGTGTAATAATTGTAATGATAATATACGTATTAGTAGCAATTACTGTTCTTGGTAATTTACCATCTCAACAAATTATTGATGCTAAAGATTATGCTCTTGCTGCAGCGGCCAAACCATTTCTAGGAGCGATAGGATTTGGTCTTATTGCAATCGCGGCATTATTTTCAACAGCATCAGGAATAAATGCAACACTTTATGGTGGAGCAAATATTAGCTACATGATCGCAAAAGATGGCGAACTACCAAAAATCTTTGAAAGAAAAATATGGAAAAACAGCACAGAAGGACTATTAATAACTGTTTCACTTGTATTAATTTTTGTAAACATATTTCAATTAGGAAGTATAGCAATGCTAGGGAGTGCATCATTACTTATAATCTATGTAGCAGTCAACATAGGACATTTAAAAATTTTAAAAGAAACACAGGCAAATCAGTTAATAATAATATCATCAATTATTACTAGTGTAATATTTCTTGGAGTACTTATTTACTATGAAATATACCATTCAATGATTACAATTCTAGCTTTATTAATTGTATTAATAGGTTCATTTATTATTGAATGGTTATATAGAAATTATACAACCAGGAAACTAAAAACAAGAACATAAATATTGAATTTAAACAATTATTTTTTCAAATTCTAAACTAATCTCAGGATCTTCAATAAGATTCAAAGTAATCATATGATTATCATCTGAAAAAACATACTCATAAGAAACAGGTAAAACACCAAACGATGCATCCACTGTTAGTACCAGCAAAGAATCATTAATTTCCCAAACTCCGCTAATATTATCCTCATCTAATGCATGATAATAAGTTCCATTATAAAGAAATTCATAGGTTTCATAATCAGTAAAATTATCAGGCTCTTCAGTAATATCTGGTATTTCATCATCAGATTCAACTGCTTCAGTGTTTATTAGTCTCCATTTACCAACAAATTTCTCTGCATCATTGATGATTTTATCTTTATTTTCTTCAAAATTTACTTTTAAAATAACAAATATAGACATAAAAATTACAAGTATTACAGCAATGGCTCCTAGAAGTTTAATCATCATATTTTACACCTGATTTAGAGGAAAATGTAGAGTTATCATCGAATTTAAGGGGGGAAGAGGGAGGTAAATATAAAATGAAAATAAAAATAATTTTTCTCAAACTCTACAAACCTCCAAATATTTTTTATTTACAAACAATATTTCTGATGTATACTAAATCTTGACTGAAAAATCATTCTTCTAAAACAATTAAAAAACAATTTAAAAATGATCTCTATGCCTAAAGCTTAAAATCTATTTAG
>MUGC01000270.1 GCA_002900535.1 Thermoplasmata archaeon M9B1D
TAGGATTCGTAACCTTTTATTTTAACAAAGAAACGAAGTTAAACTTACTATTGTATCCTCTAAGGATTTATTATTATTTGGCTAAGTGTCTTGCGTTTCTTTGTTATAAGTATATTATACTACACTTTTGTAGTTTTGTCAATAATTAATTTAAATCTTTGAATTTAAATATATATCCATGCGTGTGTGGTCTACCGTCATTACATACTCGTGAAATCATTTTATGACCAATTCCAGTTATTTTTTCTGCTTCTAAGGCAGATTTATATTCTGCTATAAAATTATTATCTAATGAATATTGAAGAACTGGCTTGGTAAATTTATCAATTTTATAAACATATTCAATACTTGGGTCATAGTCTTTTTCATACATCCACATATATCCATAAACAGACTTACGCCCAAATGCATTGTTACAGCAACTTCTAATGTTTTCGATTCTTCCATTTACAGATTTTGATGCTTTGGCACAATTCCAATATTTATTAACAAAATTACCAGTCAAGTCTAGTTGAACAACATGATTTCTTGTTCTTTTTTTAGACATTTTTTCTAATATATCTTCTGGTTTATTATTTGTTCCCTCTCCACCAGATGTTTTATTATATCCAAATTCTCTATTTTGTGTTTTATAAAATTTTATATAATATATTTCTTTATCATTAATTTCAGTTTTATTACATTTTTCAATTATATAAAATTTAAAATTATTTTTACCATATTTATTATAAGATGTTTGTAAATGTTCGTTTATATGATTATTATTATATAAACTTTGTTTATGATGATACCATCTTTTATAAATATCTTCACTTAACCCTATATATTTTTTCCCATTAACTAAATTTTCAATACAATATATTCCGCATATTTTATCTTTCAATATTGCCTCTCCTCTATATATTATGCCATATAAAAGAAAGCGGGGGGAACATACCCCACCATTCGTCACTCTCTATTTAATTAATTTAATTTAACATCATAAATACAAACTAATCCATTTTCATCAATTATCGAAATCGTCTGTTCTGGTTTATTTTTCTTTCTGATAGATAAAGCATATTCATCTGTACCGGAAATACACCCACTCTCAATTACCTTTGTATCAAATATTGTAGTCATTCCATTTGTATGCCTATGTCCTAACAATACAATATCTGGTTTTACCCCAAACATCATTGTAAAGTTTTGAACAACACTTGATGGTTTATCCTTGTCACCATGACTAGAAAATATATGATTTCCACGAATGTTAAACATTGCTATATCTTGCATAACATCATTATCTTTAATTAATATATTATCAACATTCTGTAATCTAGCTCTTAGATAATGTGGAAGTAATAAATCCATATTTTCACCTTGAAGGGAATCTTCTTTTTTAGCTACTATTCTAGAATGATTTCCGATGGTTGTATATATTTCAATACTATTAAACCACTTAGATAATTCTAATAACATAATAGATATCAATTCACTAATACATTTAAATTGTTGCATTAAATCCATATTATTCTGTAATCTTAGATTATTGTGTATGAGACCGCTTATAATTTCACCGATTACAATATAACAGTTTTCTGCATTATGAAGTTTCTTTAATCCTATTATTCTTGAGGTATATTCTTCGATTCTGTCTTTTAATACATCTTCGTTAAATTTATTAAAACAATTATCTATGAATATTCCAGTATGTATATCTGTCAAGTGCACCAACAAATCTTGACTAGATGAATAATTATCGCTTTGTTTTAATTCAAAAGCAATGGGTTGAGTATTTTCACATACGATATTTTTAATCATATCTTCAAATGATTCTCTTCTTGCTTGTTCTCTAATTAATCTATTATATGTAACTCTTTCATCTGATAATTTTATTCTCTCTTTTTTCAATGTTTCAGTTTCAAGTCTAATCTGCTCTAATTGTGCATTACTATCTGAAAACTTAGATTGATTTGCTTCTAACATTTTTTTGAATGCTTGGTATGATTTTCTATATTTAGATTCAGTATATTCTTCGCCTAATAATTCATTTAAAATATTTGCTACATCCTGCCAAGAACCTATGTTATCTTTTTCTGAACATATTCTAAATGTTAATTCCTCTACACTTTCATTCTCGTATCTCTTATAATCCATAAGCATTACTCCTCAATCATATCTGACTTAAAATGAACCTCTGTCCCAAG
>MUGC01000271.1 GCA_002900535.1 Thermoplasmata archaeon M9B1D
TTGCACCTGCTTCACATGCTTCAACACAAAGTGGACCCGTTCCGCATTTACCACGAGTAAGCATTAAACAATGTTCTTTGTCAATTACACATTTCAATGGTACTGCTTGTGGAAACGGGATATATATTGCACTTCGTTTTCCTATTTCTTCATCAAACTCACTAGTTACTCTATCTTTTAGTCTGCATGCTTGTACACAATCTCCGCAACCAGTACATTTGTCTAAATCAACATATCGTGCTTTCTTTTTTACTTTAACAGTATAGTTGCCAATACTTCCTTCAACACCTACAACTTCTGAATAAGACAATAGTTCTATATTAGGATGATTTGCAGCATCCATCATTTTAGGTGTTAAAATACAACCACTGCAATCAAGTGTTGGAAATGTTTTATCAAGCTGAGCCATTCGACCACCAATGCTAGGTGATTTTTCGATAAGATACACTTTATGGCCTTGCTCTGCAAGATCAAGTGCAGATTGAATACCTGCAATTCCACCACCTATGACCATTGCATCTGGATTTACTTTTATTTTTGATGTTTCCAAAGGCTCTAAAAGTTTTGCTTTTGAAACAGCACCACGAACCAAAGCCTTTGCTTTTTCTGTTGCACGTTCTTTATCTTCATGTGCCCAACTACATTGTTCACGTATATTTGCAATTTCAAGGTTAAAAGCATTAACTCCTCCTGATTCTACAACACCACGAAAAGTATGCTCATGCATACGAGGGCTGCAACATGCAATTACGATTCCATCGAGTTTGTCTTTTTTTATTGAGTCTTTTATTAAATTTGCTCCAACATCAGAACACATGTATTTGTAATCCTTACTGACAGCAACACCATCTAATTTCTTTGCATATTCTACGAGTTTTTTAACATCAACCATAGAGGCAATATTGATTCCGCAATGACAAACAAAAACACCGATTTTATTGCTCATTTTTATTTACCTCCAATGGAAATTTTGTCAACTGGACTTAGATTCAAATCAAGTCCTAGTTTTTCTTTTGAAACTCCGAAAGCAAGACCTAAAAGTTGTGTTAGATAAAAAACTGGGACTTCTAGTTTTGCTGCAACAGTTTCACCGGCTTTTACTTGTTTTGAGTCATATTGCCGATGACACCATGGGCAAGCATCAACAAATGCGTCAAATCCATATTCCTGTACTTTTTGAAGTTTCTGACCAGTTTTTGTTAACGCTGATTCGGGCAGGTTTGCATTTAAAAGTCCTCCACAGCAATCTAGTTTTTCAGGATAATACTGGGGTTTTGCACCAAGTATTTCTAAAATCTTGTCGATTTTTTCAGGGTTTTCTGAATTATCTGGTCGGCCAATTTCACTTGGTCTTATCGTATGACAGCCATAATGAGAAGCAAGTTTCAAATCCTTAAGAGGTTTCTTGACTTGAGCTTTGATTTTATCAAGACCAACTACGTCATGTAAGAGTTCAACTGTGTCAACAAGATTTGCTGTTCCTGTATAGCTTAGCCCTTCCTCTTCTAAAAGCTTGTTGATTCTCTCATTCATCAAAGGATCTGAATCAAGGATGCGCTTGCATTCAGTTAATGCCAAATGACACATTGGACATGGTGCATAAACATCAAGTCCTTGTTTTTCTGCAATTGATATGTTTCTAGCTGAAAGTGATAATGTTAGCATTTGGTTAAGGCTTTTTAATGGTTCACCGCAACATGAAAAACCTTTGATATCTACTAGTTCAACTTCGAGCTTTGGAAGAACTTCACGAATACTTAGTTCATAAGCATATTGTTCAGTGGGCATCACACAACCGGGATACAAAGCATATTTCATTTTTTACACCTTCTCCACTGCAATTTTTGAAAGCATACCCATAAGTTTAGCTGGATCTGTAGGTTTTGATATTTCTGGAAGGTCTAAATCTGAACGGGTTTTGGTTTTGTTGTCTTTTGTTGAAACGCTTTTTATTTCTTGCAAAAGGCCAGTTGACAATACTGATTGAAGCATTGCTGTGTAGTTACCAGGTATCTGTTTGCCAGTTGCAACAGCCATGTTTTTTAAAGCAAATAAGATTTCAACAGGTGCTACTTTTTGAGGACAGCGCTCTCTACACTTAAAGCAACTCATGCAAGTCCAGATAACATCTGAATTTATCATTTCATCAATTAGTCCTCTTTTTGTAAGAGCAACTATTTTATGTGG
>MUGC01000272.1 GCA_002900535.1 Thermoplasmata archaeon M9B1D
CACGAATGGCAACTACATTACCATAGGCACGACAATCACCTTGTACACCAACTGATTTAACTGGTAGAAGAATTGCAAAGTATTGCCAAGGCATTGTCATAATCCCTTTTTCTACTGCTTTTTCAATTTCATCTTCGACAATAAAGCATGCTTCTCTTACAATTTCAGTACGCTCATATGTCGCTTCGCCCAATATTCTGACAGCAAGACCTGGACCTGGGAAAGGTTGCTTTTCAGAAACTTCAAGTTTTAACTCACGTGCAACTTTTCGTACTTCATCTTTATACAAGTCTCTAAGAGGTTCTATGAGTTTAAGTTTCATAACTTTTGGAAGCCCGCCGACATTGTGATGGGATTTAATAGTATCACGAAGGTTGTCACCTGATTCAATCCAGTCAGGTGCAATAGTTCCTTGTATAAGATATTCAACGTTTTCTTGTTCTGCTATTTTTTCAAAAATACGGATAAATTTTTCACCAATGATTTTACGTTTTTTTTCTGGTTCTTCTACATCTTTCAAAGCGTCATAGAATTCTTTACTTGCATTAACAAAACGAAAGTTAAGATTCATTCTCTGCATTAATTTCTTGACATTTTTACTTTCGTTTTTTCGCATGTATCCAGTATCAACGTGTACCGCCACAAGGTTTTTTCCCACAGCTTTATTAACTAATGCTGCACAAACAGTACTGTCAACACCACCTGAAAAAGCAATTAATGATTTACCTTCGACATCATTTTTTATTTTTTCAACAATTTCTTTTATAAATTTATTTGCGTTAAACATTATCCGTTGAGCACCTTTTCCTTCATTTTTTTCCTATACATCTGCATCTCTTTTTTTAATTTTTCATCTTTTACAGAGCAAATCTGGATTGCTAGTAATGCGGCGTTATCCCCACGGTCTAAACCTACAGCTCCAACTGGTATGCCTGGTGGCATCTGAACAATACTTAATATAGAATCTAAATTAACTTTACCTGATACAGGTACACCAATAACAGGTTTTGTTGTATGCGCTGCAATGCTACCAGGGAGTGCTGCGGAAAGCCCGGCGATACCGATGAATACATCAGCATCACTTTTTTCAACAAGCTCTTTTAGATAATCAGGTATTCTGTGAGCAGACGCAACTTTAATGTCATAATCTACGCTAAATTCTTTCAGAATTTTTTCGGCTTTTTCAGCAACAGACATGTCTGATTTGCTTCCAAGTATAATTTGAATTTTCATTCTTATCAAATCTGGGTATAATAAATAGGTTGTTAATATTTTCGACCAACATAAAAAAAATTTATTTTCATATAAAATTTCTTACAAATTTATTTTGATTTTTTCATCGATGTATATCGGCTAATGTTATATTATTACAAAAAATAATGGTAAACAGAAATGGGGATAAAGTAATTATATATGTTTAATATGTTGTCTGCAAAAAAATGTTTGAGATAAAATGAAACTGGTAATATGTGAAAAAAATATATCTGCTAGAAGAATTGCTTATATTTTGTCAGATGGGAAATCCAAAAGTAGTCGGGTTGGAAACATACCAGTTTATGATTTTTCTAAAGAGGGGGAGCCTTGGAGGATAATAGGTCTCAAAGGGCACATTATAAATCTAGATTTTCCAGCAGGTTTTAATAAATGGAATAAAGTCACTCCTGCTGATCTTATCCATGTTAATCCGGTTAAAAAAGTAAGTGAAAAAGGTATTGCTGCGGCACTTAAATCATTGGTTGATGCAAAACCTTTTTTAATTGTTGCAACTGATTTTGACCGTGAAGGAGAGCTTATTGGGGTTGAAGTAATAGATCTTTTAAAAGAATTTAATAATGAAATTAATCAAATAAAAAGAGCAAAATTTAGTGCAATTACAAATTATGAAATTAAAAATGCATTTGATAGTTTAACTGAAGTTGATTATAATCTTTCTAGTGCTGGTGAAACTCGTCAAGTAATTGATTTAGTATGGGGAGCGGTTCTTACACGTTTTATTAGTATTGCTTCTGATCGTTTTGGGAAAGATTTTTTGTCTATAGGTCGCGTTCAATCGCCTACTCTTGCTTTGCTTGTTGATCGTGAAAAGGAAATTAAAACTTTTGTTCCAAAACCTTTTTGGAAGATTATTGCTAATTTAAAAAAGAGAGAATCTTTTGACG
>MUGC01000036.1 GCA_002900535.1 Thermoplasmata archaeon M9B1D
AAATGTGTTACCTAAAACCAAGATTAAATGCCCGAAATGTGGAAATAATGAAGCCTTTTGGATTCTTCGTCAAATGAGGGGTAGCGATGAACCTGAAAGTCATTTTTATACTTGTACTAAATGCAGTTATAAGTGGAGAGAAGATTAAATAGGAAAAAAATATATCCGTATTAGAGGATGTTTAAAAATAGAAAGATTTATATATAAATCAAATGAATAATATTAATACTGGACCCGATTAAGGGAGTGAATATAATGAAAAAAAATATAAAAAAAATGATAACCATAGCAATTACCTTTACTTTTTTGTTAACCGCAGTTAACCTTTCACAAGCAAATGCAGTTAACAAAACAATTTTAAAAGATGAAAAAATCGAAACAGAAAAATTTACTTTCTATAGATATGGCCCAGATGGAACGGTGACTCCGATAGAAATCGAAGTCGATACCAAAAATATAGATAATATCGAAGATTTTTTAGCAGATAAATGCGAAGAACTTTTTGAAAAAGATACTGAGATACAAAATTTTTTAAAGAGCAAAATTAATAGTTTTATGGGAAACAGAACACAGTTTAATTTATCATTTGATTTCGGTTATTTACATGTTAAGTCAAAAGGTAGAGGTTTCCACTATAATACAGCCCTTTTAGGAGAAATTATATTGCGATACGCTTTATTTAGACTTGGACTACCTCGTCCACAATCAATATTTGGAAAACCATTAGTTTTCTGCAGATACCCAGCAGATAATAGTTCACAAACAACAATCACCCCGATTATTAGATCATTATTTAGAACTAATGCAACTACGCAAATAAATGGTAATCATAGTTTGTTGCTTGTAAGCTTTGTTGGAATTACGTCATGGGTGGGCCGGGTTTCAAGGACACCATTTGACATTTTCCCAAAAACACTCAATGGTGTTGCAAGATTTGCATTTTGGAAGGAAATTTAATAATAAAAACCGTCATTGTTATAAACTGAAAATGCATTTATTTTTTTTACAATTTCAACAGATTTATTAATATTTGGGGAGGAAAATATATGTTTAATGCAAAGGTAAAATCAGAGGTAAAGGTAAAATCAGAGGTACTAAAGGGCATAATTGATGTAACAAATCCACTCGTAAATGAGGTAAAGTTTAACATTTCACCAAAAGGAATCAGTCTAAGAGCAGTGGACCCTGCACATGTTGCTATGGTTGATCTTCAAGTAAAAAACGATGCATTTGAAGAATTTAAAGCATCTGAAATGGAACTAGGAATCGACATGGACAAACTCAGCAGCATCATGCGTCTTTCAAACACAGGTGATATGGTTAATATAGAATACGATGAAGATACCAATCGCTTAGTTATCAAAATTGGAAATATTGTTAGAAAAATGGGGCTCATTGATACTGCTGGAATGCCAGATCCAAAGATGCCTAATCTGAATCTACCAGCAAAAGTTGTATTAAAAGCATCTGAACTTCTAAAAGGAGTTCGTGCATCAGAAACAGTATCTGACCACTTGTCACTAACAGTAAATAAAGATAATTTTGAACTTTTTGCAGAAGGTGATACAGATACCGTTAATCTAAAACTTCCAAAAGACCTATTAGATGAACTTACTACCAATACTAAATGTAAAAGCCTTTTTTCGATTGACTACTTTAGCAATATGATAAAACCCGTTCACGGTGAAAACCCTATAACAATGATGATTGGAAATGATAATCCAATACGCGTAGAATTTGATATCGCAGAAAACAAAGGTCATGTCACTTATCTCCTTGCACCCCGCATAGAATCTGAATAAAACCTTAGTTTTATTTTTTGAGGTGCTTGTTATAATAAAAGAAGGCAGACGCAGACGTTACATTGGTTTTGAGGTTAAGCCATTAAAAGATGTATGTTTTACTAAAAAACAAATAATTGAAGAAATTCAAAAAAAATGTCCTTTAATTTTTGAAAAAGATTGCAAAGAGGCAGATATATACCTTATTAAATATAATGATGAAAAAGGAATTGTCAGATGCAAACATACAGATAAAGAAACTACGATAAAACTCTTAAAATCAATTAATAAAATATCTAACAAAAAAGTTACAATAGAAACTCTTGGGACTTCGGGAACAATAAAATCACTTGTTAGAAAACATATCAAAAAATAACAAATTATTTTGTTTAAAGTATAGGTGGATATACAATTGTATATGCAGGTGCATTACCGTATAAGCGATAAATTATTAAAAGGACTATGTATTTCTTTTTTGTGGATGGGATGCAGGTAGGAGAAAGTATTATCACTCCGGAGACTCTAAGGCCTCTTGTTATGCGATCTCTTCGGAGGAGTAATGTCCGAAAGAAAATTGCAGAATATCTTTTTGAAATAAGTCCAAGTGGAAGTTACACTTCAGATATTGCTTATAATGTTAAAACTACGCCAACAAATGTTATCGGAGCGATACGTGGTATGAATTCACGTTATCGTGATGATGAATCACTTCTTGGTCTTAATTTGATCGAACAAGTTGAAAGTAGTAAAAATGTTAAAATCTATAAAATTACAGATTTTGGGAAAGAAATAATTCAGTTAATGAAAGAAAAAAGATAAACAAAAGCCCATAAGCATATTTATCGTGATATCTAGCAAGTTGCTTATGGGTTTACATGCCAATTTTTAAAAGCTCACCCATGTTTTTTTAGTTTAGCAATTGTAGAGTAATATTATTGATTGTAGCTAATAAGAACCTTTTTTTACGCTAAGTTGAATCCTTAAGCGATATTTAGTTATATAATTCGTTATTTGACGTATATTTTCACAGAAAAATTTATATGCTGACGATATTTTATTAATATTGCTATTGCCATTGGGGAGTTGATTGGTATATCATTTTTATTTTATCCCATTCTCTCCTTTTTCCTCCACCAACCAATCAACTACCCATATTTTCATATTTTTAAAAATAGTTTGTTTTTAGATATGGAAAATTATTGGTATAGGAAAAAAGGAGTTGATGGTGAAAAGAGCATATCTATTTAAGGGTCTCCTATACCAATCTATTTATAATATATAAAACTTTTTTAATTATATATTGAAAAAATCTTTATAATCTTAAAATTAACTGTTTTTTAAATCCATATCCGGAAAAGAAAAAATGATTTTATAGGAGTGATTTACTGAATAACTAGATTTACTTCAGGATTAATGAGACCCTGTAACCATTCTATAAATTGGTTTATTACATTAATAAGAGCCTTAACTAAGTTAATAAGGGTTATTATAAGTTGTCCTATTTGCATTACTGCTTTAATAAAATTAATTATTTTGCCTATAAGATCAATTAAGAATTGTATTAAAGCAAGGAGATTTTCAAATAAACCTTTTGATTGAACATTATAGAGTACATCGTTTACTTTTTCAATATTTAATTCTAATGTTTCTTCAAGTAATAATATCCTCTGATTAGTATTATTAATATTATTCACTATTGTTTTACCATATGATTGAGGCACAGCTGTAGCATTAGACACCATAAGTAATATGATAAAAATGGCTCCGAATATAATAATGGATTTCTTCATTTTTTACCCCCACGTAACTAACAAAATGACTTTTTACTATATAAAGTTCTCTCTATTTTTTTATAGATTTATCCTTAATGTTAAAAAAGCTGTTTTTTTTACATTTGCTAAGATATAGTTTTATAAAAGAATATGCAAATTAAAAAAATACTGGCGTGTGATACATCGGTTTAGATGGGAATTGATTTCTATAACAATCTAAACATAAGAAGTTTCCTTGAACAGTATTATAAGTTAATTTTGTTTCTGAATTGGTTCTTCCACATATTTTACATTCATATACTGTCATTTTCACACCCTCTCTATTATCATAAATAGTATCGTGTCGATTTCTGTCAATTGAAATATTTAAAATTATCGTAATAAAATGTCAAAAAGTAAGAATAAAAAAATTGATTAAAATTATAAACTTTTACTTGTTTTAAAAGAATAGTTTTTACAGGCTTACACTGCTTATCTCAAGCCGCTGACGGGAATACAGTATTTTATTCAATTCCCCATCAATATTATTATGATTTTTTAGATATGACAATATCTTTTTATTCAGATTTTCCATATAGTTTTCCATATGGAAAGAAAACTTCGTGAAATAAATGGTTCACTGGTTGTTACAAGACCTAAGCAAATATGCGATCTATACAAAATGAAAAATGGTGATATGCTGGAAATTGAACCAATTTGCATTGGTGAACTACGCTTAAGAAAAAAAAGTTGCGTAGAAAACGCGTATAACGGCCGTAGAAACGTTTTAAACTGTTTTTAGTAATTATTTCATTAATCTACTCAAAAATGCGTAAGAAGCATAAAAATGGTTTTTTAATGGTTAAAAATTAAAATACTTATTTTTTGGTAAAATGACTTAAAAAGTTATTTTTCTCCTATAACACTAGAGTAACGTGCATATTAGAAGATTTGAAGCATCTATTCAACAGGAATAAAAATAAATCATTTTTTATCTCTGCATTTTACGTTCCTTTTTATTTTTTTTATGTTTCATTGCTAATCGTTTCAATTTAGTAGCCATTATATCACCGTTTGATTCAATCCTGCACTCTTCAGTGCACATCCTATATAACTTACCCCTTTATACAAACAATTATTTCAAAACACCTAAAAATTTATAAAATTATATTATTTAAGTAATTATGATACATTTGTCTCATAAGATAAAGAAATATTCATATAATAGTAATGTGATTATATCTTGGAGGAAAGGAAAATAATAAGGGAGTGAATTTTCATAAATTTTTCATTTTTTTACCCCCACTATAAACTAACTTCACCCCCCTCCAATTTATTTTTTAACTACTGCTAGGGAAACAATATAAAAAAAAGTGTATTTCTAACATAAGCGATTATCAACTGCGACCATATATACAAGATAACATATACGGTAATCATAAGAGTTTCCTCTTAGTTATAAGTATTAAAAGGGGCATTATATATTATGAAACATTCTAGCTGTGAGTACATAATGTGGAATGGATTACCTGTTATAAGAAAAGAAATAGCAGTAAGTATGATTAATGATTATGGATTAAATCAAAAAGAAACAGCAGAAAAACTAGATATAACACCTGCAGCAGTATGTCAATATCTTTCAAAAAAACGAGGAAGACCACATATTTTTAATAAAATCATTTTATCTGAAATAAAATTATCTGCTAAAAACATAATAGAAAACGGCAATGGATACATAATCCCAGAAACCTGCAGAATATGCAAACTGGTTAAAAAAAGTACAGAGCATGATTTATTTAATAAGATATGATTCTTCAATACAAGAAAATTTGGAAATGGAAAGGATTATCTTTATGGAGAAAAGGTTTATATCATTTTGAGTTTGGTGGCAAAATCATTGCTTGCATGGTAGGTGTTTATTGGAACATTAAGACCCATGTAGATTATTTAAAAAATATCGCGGTCTTTATAGCCATAAGGTAAATATCTTAATGTAATTTGCTAATTATTAATATAACTAGTAAAATATGACAAAAACAATAATTTCTTAAATTTATTTTATTTAAATAAGAAACCGTTACCAAAAAGAATTTTCATTCTGGTTCCACTAGATGGCTCTAAAACGATTCGATAAGTTATAAAAATATATTACATATGATAGATATAGAGAGTACTAAATAGCGATATATTAATGCTCGAATCCCAATGCGGACATGACATCATCAAGCAGGTTATATATTAACACGATATTCAAACTACTTATTTTCAAACTGATTTGACATTTTGGCAGCGCAAGTATATATACTTAAAGGAACAAATAGTTAATGGGATACCTAAAACTAATAAAATTATCCTTAAATTATTTTGGAAGTAAAATGATGAGAGAAAAAAGTTTAAAAAGATTATTAGGTAAACAATATAAAATGATTAAGAAAGAACCCGGCGATGAAAAAAATCATATAATTATAGGCGAAATCAAGCAGAGGGAATACAATAAGAAATTTATAATTATTGAATAAAGTTATGGTATTTGCTGCTTAAGCATGAAAATAATCGTAGCAATAAAACCATGGCAACAATGTAACATTTAAATGGAGAATTTTAAATGATTAACATTAGATGTAAGAAATGTGGATGGAAGTTACCTTTTTCTTCCAGAGGGGCAAAAGATAGTGTACAGAATCGGGGTGAATCCAGTGTTAACTGTCCTAAATGTGGTGAGCTTTTAATTCAAAAAGGAGGTAAGAAGAACCAGTGGCACTAATTGCATATCTCTCTTGAGTAATGACACTGAAATAAAAGTATATAAAAAAGAAATTTTAGAAGATCTGGAAATTGGAGTCTTGTTAGATATTAAAAGTTAGTCATGGAATCGTAAGTTCCGATATATACCTGTTTTAATTATTGTAGTATTTGTCTCCAGATCAAATTAAAGTATATGTAAATAGCATAAATAAGTTGTGTAAAACCCTTCTTCTATAATGTATAGGAATCTATTTAAATAACCAATGATTGCCATTTTAACAAAAAAAGTAAAGATAAAAACTTCACATTTTTCGTTTATTCGATTTTTTTGAATTTTTATTTTTTTCTTTTTTAAACCCAGCATATAAGAGCTGAGGAGGTGAAAAAGTATGGAAGGAAAAATAAAATGGTATAACCCCATAAAAGGATTTGGATTCATCGTAGGTGAAGATGGAAAAGACATTTTTGTACATCAAACTGATATACCAACAGATGTGGAACTTAATGAAGATGATCCCGTTAAATATGAAGTCGAACAATCAGAGAGAGGACCTAAAGCAAAAAACGTAAAAAAACTGTGAATTTCTTAATTAATTATCAATTTTATGCGTCTATTTTCTTTTCTTAATATTAAAAAGTTATTAGGTTTGATTTAATTGAAAAACGAAAAAAAGAAACAAGATGAAATTGAAGAAACAATTAAATGCCCAAAATGTGGCAATACACATCTAACTAAAGATTATTCTAGAGCCGAGCTATTCTGCGAAAAATGTGGGCTTGTAATCGATGCAGATATTATTGATCAAGGCCCAGAATGGCGAGCATTTGATAGTGACCAACGTGAGAAAAAAGCTCGAACGGGTTCTCCGACGACTTATACACTTCATGATAAAGGTCTTTCTACTACAATTAGTTGGCAAAATAGAGATGCATATGGTCACTCCATTCCAACAAGAAATAGAGCTCAACTTTACAGATTAAGAAAATGGCATACTAGAACCAGAATCAGCGATGGAACTGAAAGAAACCTTTCGCTTGCTCTTTCTTCTCTTGATAGAATGTCATCAATGTTAAATCTTCCTAGAAATATAAGGGAAACTGCAGCTATGATATACAGAAAAGCAGCAAGACAAAAGTTAACCCGTGGTAGAACTATTGAAGGTATTACCGCTGCAGTATTATATGCTGCTTGTAGGCAATGTAACGTACCACGAACTCTTGAAGAAATCAGCAGAGTATCACAAATCAAGAAGAAAGAAGTAGGAAGAAATTATAGAAACATTTCACGTAAATTAAAGTTAAAGTTACTACCTACTATGCCCCAGTATTATATTTCAAGATTTTGCAGCCAACTAAAACTTAGTAGTGATGTTCAGATAAAATCAATAGAAATATTAAAAAAAGCATCAAATGAAGAACTTACAAGTGGCAGGGGTCCTACGGGAATGGCTGCAGCAGCTATATATATTGCATCTGTTCTTTGCGGAGAACTTATAACACAAAGAGAAGTATCTGAAATCTCAGGTGTAACTGAAGTTACAATACGTAATCGTTACAAAGAAATCGCAAAAAAGTTAGATGTCGGTATTTTAACATAATAAAAAGTATAGAATTAAAACATGCAAACCTATTTAAGCAATATAAACAGTATGGTAATTAAGAAAGAAATAGAAATTTGAGTTTTCATCTCAAAATAAGAGGATGGATTTGATTTTTTTATTTTTTTTAGAGAACATAACTAAAAATATAATTACAATGAGTTAAAAACTAAGAAAATGAGATAATCGAAGTACTAAGGACGATTATATCGCCTAGATCTCTTTTTTAGGAGGAAAAATAGAAATGAAAACATGCGAGTTTTGTGGGGAAAAAATTGGCTTATTGACAGTAAGGTATAGATGGGTAGATAAAAAAAATAACAGAGCAATGCATGATAAATGCTATGAAAAATATATGAGTGAATCTCCAGAAAAAAGAAAACAAAAACATAAAACAAAAAAAGAAAAATAATTAAAAAAATTTCATCAAAATGAATATGTTTTATGTAAAAGAAATATTAGATTCATTGTTGAACCTTTGTATAATCTGCCCTTATGAAGATAAGTAAATTTTAAAATGGTCCCATAATTGAGATCGAATCCCTATGCGATCGTAAAATTATCAATCATGATATTAAATTATGTATTTGTCAGAAAGATGTGAGAATAATTGAGTATACTAATTTTCTGATAGAATAGTAGTCTTCGTTTGTATTTTTTGTTTAGCCGCTTTTTTTGCATTTTGAATGTTTTGTTTTTTCAAGGAAATGATCGATCCATACTGCTTTAACACTTGGTATAGTCTCATTTTCAATCAGTTTTAAAATATACTTTTGTTCTTTTGTCGTCGCCAGTTTTTTAAGCGCTGAAATACTAATCCAAGTGACTTCTTTAACTTGGTAATCTTTTGGATGAAATAGATTCCTTAGCCAAGTTTTTTGTTTCTTCTTTGTATCATGTTTCATAATTATATTCCTTCTTTTGAGTTTTTTTAGTTGCTAAAAGTCTTGTAATATATCCAGCAATACTATTCCTTATTATATTACTATCAAAATCAGCCACCTCTGCGACCTTCTTTTTATTATGCTGAAAATCACTAGCAACAAATTCATCTGGATGCATACTGAGAAGTTCTTTGGCTACACGTTTTATGTAAGTTGGTCTTATATTTCCCATTTCTTATCACCATCTGCTGTAAAGAAAAAAAGATGCTCTAGTAGTGAAGCAGCCCAAAGGAAGTAAGCTCTTCCGACAGCTTCTCCACTGCTTTTGATGCATCTTCAATACTTCTTACGCCAGCGCAAACTATTTTACCAGAACTAAAGAGTAACATAGCTACTTTAGGTTCTTTTATCCAATAAACAAGTCCTGGAAATTGTTCAGGTTCGTATTCTACGTTTTCTAAACCTAAACCTGTAGCTGTTTCAGTAAGGTTAAGCTCACCTCCCAAGTCAGCCGTAGCTACTATATTCTGAATGATTATCTCGGGATTCTTATATATCTCGATATTAAGTTTATTGAGTTTCTCTGCTATTATATTAACAGCTTTATGTACATCTTCAATGTTCTTTGCACCAGTACAATTGGCTTTACCACTTGTAAAAAGAAGCGTAGCTGTTTTTGGTTTGTCTAATCTATAAACTAAACCAGGGAATTGTTCAGGTTCATATTCTGCACCTTCTAATGATTGTGCTATTAAATCCAAATCTAACTTTTCAGCAAATTTGGTAGATGCTACAATATTTTCCACTATGACTTCTATTATAAAACATCACTTCCTGATAAACATTGCTAGTTCATGTTTTCCTTCTTTTTCACTTTATCTAAGTATCGCCAACTATAATTTGGGTATCTCATTGCTTTGAAATCATTTAAAAAATCGTTAAATGCATTTGAATTACGGAAACGGATTACTCTTTTTACATCTCCTGTTTTTTCATTAATTAATTCGATCACTTTTTTATCTTTATTTCCAACCCTTACCATTTTCTTTATGCACCTACCTACAATCTTTTAATTATTCTTTCTTTGAATTTTCCGAAAGAAGCATAAGTTTATTTTCCCATACTATTATCAACTCTTAATATTCTCCAAGAATAGTTCTTTCTTTAGATCAGATTATACTCAACTTATTCTTTTTAAATTCAATATACGGAGAGATTATTTTAAGATGAAGAAAAAAAGAAAGATTTAGAGTAATTCGTTTATTTTTTCCGAATGTATTTTGTTGGGTTCTATCTCAGGTTTTTTAAATCGTTGTAAGGCTTATTTCAATTGATGATACATTTGATTCTCTGCCTTCTTCGTTGGTCACGCTTTCTGTACCAATGATTATGTTTTTTATTTTTGCGTTTGTTATAAACCTATTTCGCACAATTTCTGCGGTATCAACTGCGGTGCTAATTGATCTGCCTCTTGCTTTTAAGATTACTTCCTTTGAACCGTTTCCATTGAACTCTGTAACTACAGCTAGAACATAGCTCATTGACGGTTTCTTTCCAATATAGATTACCTTTTCATCTATTCTCTTGTCTTCAGTTGTTGTTTTTTTAGTTGTTTTTTCTGTCATTTTTTCTCTCCGTTCATTATTTAAATGTTTAATTGCAATCTTAGCTTTTAATTTAGATTTCGTTTAACTTATACATGGTTTATTACCACATATTTAAGTCGTTTTCAGCTTTTTTACATTGGTCGCTCGTTGTCCACGATCAGAATCTTCGATTTCGTATTCAACTTGATCTCCTTCATTGAGACCTGCTCCCATTGGTATAGCTGTTCTGTGAACAAAAATATCTGTTCCGTCTTCGTTTGATATGAAGCCAAATCCTTTCATATCATTGTACCATTTTACTGTTCCTTTCATTTGTTTGTCACCTCCTTAGACTATTGTGTCTAGGTTGAGTAAAAGAGCAAAAAATATAAAATCTCAAAAATTCGGATAAACGAAATTATGAAACAATTATCTTTATTCTTTTCTATTGCTATATACAATGTTCTATCTTAAATAGTTATCTACAAAGGATTTCTGAAGCCGTTGGAGGGAGTATAGTGTTTAAGTCTATTTCTAGCTTAACCGATTATCAACTGCGACCATATATACTATATAACGTATACAGTTATTGTCAGAGTTTCCTCTTAAAATGTGGGGGATTTAAGGGGAATCAATTCCTGATTTAGGTAAAGTTATCACAAAAAAGGACTTTGTTCGTTATCGTTTCATTGAAAAAAAAGGTTTTATTTATTAAAAAGTGAGTTTCTAATTGTGAATAAATTAATTATTTTCAAAATAATTACCGGAAATATATTTTAGTAATTCCTCTAAGTTTTGATTGGTTGTTTTACTATTGGTTTTATTTTTTAATCTACTTAATCCTTCTATAGCTATTTGGATTAATTCTCTAAATTCTTCTTCTTCCATTATTAATACCATCTTTAAGGAGTGCATAAAATGTATAGTATTATGCTTGCATTTTTGATATGTGTTTGCTTTTTATTTTTATTAGGTTTGTTATCTATTATTTATGGTGCTCTTGTTCTTTTTTCTCCCAGCACTCGTTACAACATAATAAATGTGTTCCATCTGGAGAATCCAAATATTTTTTAGTTTCAAATGATTTAATATGTCTACCACATTTTCCACAGTTTACCATATTTTTTCTCCCTCTATTTATTATATTTGTTTGTGTCCTTTCTCATTTTTTTTCATTTGTTTTTATTTCATTGATATTTTTCCATGCCTTTTCTACACGCTGTCCAAATGTTCTTATTTCTATTTTCCTTTTTTTAGAATTGTGTTTCCTTTCAAGCATTTCACTTATTCTTTTATCTTTGTGCCTCTCAAAAGCTTCACTCATTTTCTTCTCCTCTATCTTAAATAGTTTTGTATTACAGCAGCTTTGTACACAAAATACTGCTTTTTAGCAAGCCTGGATGAAAATTATTATTGAAATGAAATACGTATTGTTATTTTTCTTGTTTGAAAATCAGAAGACATCAATTATATCTGGAAGAAAATTTTTCCTACTTAATAAAATAGATTGAGTTCTTCCGTATCTATATACAACA
>MUGC01000273.1 GCA_002900535.1 Thermoplasmata archaeon M9B1D
AGTTGTCAATTAATGGTCATATGCCATTTGGAGTATCAAATTATCCAAATGAAAAACATCCAATGTCATTGTTAGAGCAATACTACTTAGTCATAATTGCATTGATAATAGTTATAGTTGTAGTTTTACTTATCAGTAGAAAAAAAAATAATTAAATAAAATTTTCTTCTTTTTTTCAAGATACTTATTTATATGATAATCTATTTTGGGCTTCTGATATTTATGTGTGCAAAATCTGTTAGTGAAAGAAGGCGTTCTAGACCGGTTACCAAGCAAAGTAAAACTTATAAAATTAAAAGAAATAAACCTGCTTTAGTTCTTGCTATTTTAATTGTTATCATGTTGATTTTCAGTGGATTTTATGTAATTTTTAATAGTTTAAGCGGTTCAGATAATACAAATGAAAGCAGTTATAAAAATGATCCTGATTATATCTCGGCTCTTGCAGGTACAAACTATCCCGTGGCTGTTCTGGAGACTAGTAAAGGTGTTATAGCAGTCGAACTATATGATGATCAAGCGCCATTAACTTGCCAGAATTTTATTAAACTTGTAAATGATGGATTTTATGATGGTATGATATTTCACAGGATACTGGATGGTTTTATGATACAGGCTGGAAATACTATGCCTGACGGTTCGACAAAAACAAGCCCATATGGGCAGATTGGTGCGTTTGAAGGGAGGCTGACTCATGTAGATGGTGCAATTTCTATGGCAAGTACTGGTGCCGGAGTCCCAGGTGAAGCCCAGTTTTTTATAATGGATGGAGCACGAGTTGGACCACAATATGGTATGGATGGAAGCTATGCTGCTTTTGGAAAAACAATTTATGGAATTGAAGTTGTAAGAGATATCGCAGATGAGCCAAATGATGAAAGATATGAGCCAAGTCCAGGCGGCGGAAAACCTCTCAAGGATATAATTATTGAAAAAATATACATGGCTAAGGAGTAAGGAGGTAGATATTAATGGGCAACAAAATAGTTGAATTTAATACAAATATGGGATATTTTAAAATCGAGCTTTGGAACGATAAAGCACCAATAACGGTTGGGAATTTCTTAAAACTTGTAAATGAAGGTTTTTACAATGGCCTTATCTTTCATCGAGTTATTCCAAATTTTATGATTCAAACAGGTTGTCCACATGGAACAGGTTATGGCGGACCTGGTTACACTATACGCGATGAATTTAATTCAAATCTGAAGCATGACAAAGGTGTTGTTTCAATGGCAAATACAGGCAGATCGAATACTGGTGGTTCCCAGTTTTTTATAACAGTTGCCCCAACACATTGGCTTGATGGACATCACGCAATTTTTGGAAAAGTAACTGATGGAATGGAAGTTGTTGAAAAAATTTCAAAAGTTGAAAGAGATAGAAATGATAAACCATTGAAACCTGTAAAAATCAACAGCGTTAGAATAGAATAAACGTGACTTATATGAGTATACTTTCAGATATAGATATAAAAAATTCAATTGAGAATAATGAGCTAGGCATAGAGCCTTTTATTGAAAAAAATCTTACACCCAATGGATATGATTTATCTATTGATGAGGTTTTTATTCGTAAAACAGATGAACATATAAAAGAGGGTATTGCTAAGATTCCTGCTCAAACTTGGTTTGCAATTAGTACCAAAGAATTTGTTAAAATGGGGCCTAAGATTACCAGTCAACTTTGGATACGTTCAAGTTACGCAAGAAAAGGTGTTATGGTTAGTTTTGGAAAAGTAGATGCAGGGTTTCATGGAACACTTACTATCAGCTGTTTTAATAGTAATGATGAACCTTTAGATATTCCAATTGGTGATAGATTTTGCCAGATTGTTTTTGAAAACATGCAATCAGTGCCATCTGAGCTTTATGATAAAAAGAGCGGTAATTATCAAAACCAACGTGGAATCAAATTAAAAAAATAATCTCAATTTTTTTTAAAAAAAACAACTTTTTCTTCTTTATTTTAAAACTTTTCTTGCAAATGTAAGATACCCAGTATGTCCTAACATATCAAAGCTAGGTCTAGTACCACGTTCACCGATAATCATTTCTCTTTGTATGTTTTCAAATGTTTTAATTTCTATAAAACTGTGTTTTCTCATTTGATTTACAGTTTGTTCTAATTGTGAGACTAAAGGTGAATAA
>MUGC01000274.1 GCA_002900535.1 Thermoplasmata archaeon M9B1D
TGAAACCATCCCAATATTTACAATACCTGCTATCGCATCAGCCATCCCTTTACCTGCACCTCCAGCAGACACTTCAATTTTGATATCAGGATGGACTTTTTGATATTCTTCAGCCCAAATGTTCATCATTGGATAGAGTGCAAAGGCACCTGAAATTTTTATTCTATTGCTATTTTGATTTATACAACCCGAGAAACAAGATGCTATAAATATAATAACTAGTAAAACTCCCAACAGCTTTAAAATTGTTATTTTTTCTTTTTTTATCATAATATATTCATGTATATATTATGCAACTCATAGTATATAATATTATTGGATATTTTCATATAAAATATGGTTTTTTACCAAAATATTTAGGTTTTTATTGGAATAATGTTATCATAATTATGATTAACACCAATAAAAATTTATAATAGTTAATAAAAAAGTAAGATAAGAACAGAACGAATGATAAAAAATCTAATTTTTAATATCCATAAGCTTAAAAATAAACCTATAATAGTGGTCTCAAAATGATAGGGATAGTATATCACGAGGATTACAATAAATATGATCTTGGTATAGATCATCCATTAATAGGTAATAAACCAAAAAAAACTATTGAATTTTTTAAAAAACAAGGTTTATTAGAAGAATTGAAAGAATTTAAACCAAAAAAAGCTACAGAAAAAGATTTACTACGAGTTCATAACCAAGAATTTATAGAAAGAATAAAAACGCTTAGTAAATCTGGTGGTATGCTTGCATTTGATACACCTGCTCCAAAGGGAATATATGAAATTTCAAGGCTGGCAGCTGGCGGAACTATACTTGCAGGTGAAAATTTATTAAAAGGATTTGAAGTAATGGCAAATCCACTTGCGGGATTTCATCATGCAAGTAAAAACTATGCTTCAGGTTTTTGCTTTTTTAATGACATCGCAGTTGCAATAGAACTTCTTCGTGAAAAATATAAACTTAATAAATTTGCAATAGTTGATCTTGATGTTCATCACGCAAATGGAACACAAGAAATTTATTATTATGATCCTAGTGTTTTATTTATATCATTTCATCAAGATGGACACACATTGTATCCTGGTACTGGATTTATTGATAAGATTGGCAGAGAGAGCGGTGAAGGCTATACAATTAATCTTCCACTACCGCCAAAAACTGGTAGTAAAAGCTATTTAGAAGCATTTGATATGGTTATCCCACCTATTGTTAAGCAATTTAATCCCGAGATAATCATTTATCAATCTGGAGTTGACACTCATCATAGCGATCCACTTGCAGATTTATCACTTGTTTATCAAACATATTATTATCTTGGGAAAAAAATGGAGGATCTGTCAGATACAACATGTAAAAAATTACTTGTTTTATTTGGTGGTGGTTACAATAGTGAATCAAGTTTAATATCTTATTATAATATTATGTGTGGTATACTTAATAAAAACGAATTTATAAAAGAAGAAGAAATACCTGACATGAGATATGAAACTGTCATGAGTAATGTTTCTGAGCTTAAGAGGAAAATATCACCTTATTGGAATTTATAACAGAATTTTTTGACGATAAACTTATTAATACATCCTAATATTGCCCCCCGACCTGATATCATATTAAAGGCGGTAGAAATGGGCGTTGAAAATCTTGATAAAATTTTTAAACCAAAAAGCATAGCGGTAATTGGCGCTACAAATAGAATTGGAGCACCTGGCTATAATATTTTTAGAAATCTTATTGGCTCTGGTTACGAGGGTGTTGTCTATCCGGTTAACCGAAGCAAAGAAAGCATTCAAGGGGTTCAATCCTACCGTTCTGTTAACGATTTACCAAAAATCGTTGATCTTGCAATTATCGCAACTCCATCCCAGGTTGTTCTTGATGTTGTTGAAGAATGTGGAAAAAAAGGCATAAAAGGTATTTTAATAATTTCTGCTGGTTTTAAGGAGATAGGTGAGGAAGGTAAAGTACTTGAACAAAAACTTTGGGAAATTAAAGAAAAATATGGTTTTAGAATAGTTGGTCCAAACTGTGTGGGTTTTATTTTACCTTATTTAAATTTAAATGCAACTTTCGCACGTTCAATGCCTTGTAAAGGTAATATTGCTTTGTTTTCTCAAAGTGGGGCTATTTGTGGAGCTATTCTTGATTGGG
>MUGC01000275.1 GCA_002900535.1 Thermoplasmata archaeon M9B1D
TCTAAAAAATTTTTTACATCATTTCTTTCTTGAAAAGTTGTAGAAGGAATATTATGTTTAATATCGCCTAATAAAATTATTTCATTTGGTTTGTATTTTTTACAAATCGTAATTAGATGTTTTAGCATTTTTTCTGTTTGAGGCATAGGATTTAAACCATGTTCTCTAAGCTCTTTTTCTATTCCAATGTGTAAATCCGCTATAATTAATATTTTTTTATCTTCAATAAATAGAATCGGTTCATCTTTTATAGGTTGGATTTTTAAAATATTCAAATTTAGTTCCTCACAAATATTTTCGAAGTACATTTGGAATTTCATCGATTATATCAGTTGAGATTAAACCATATGATTTTTTCTTAAAGGCAAGGTTTCCTGCAGTACCATTTATGAAAATGCCCATACGAGCAGCATTATAAGGTTCAATCTTTTTTGAAAGTAATGCCCCTATGATTCCAGCAAGAACGTCACCTGTTCCACCAGTTGTCATCGCTTCATTATGGACATCATTTAGTTTTACATTTGTACCATCGCTTATTACATCAATAGATCCTTTCAACAAAATCGTAATTCCAATTTTATTTGCCCATTTTTTGACATTTTCTGTTTTATCTTTTAAATTGTTTGATAAATTCACACCTGTAAGCTCTTTGAATTCCCTTATATGTGGCGTTATAACTGTTTTGGAGTTTTTAATAATGTCTAAGTTCCTTCCTAAAACTTGTATTGCATCAGCATCAATTACTATCGGTTTTTTGTTTTTTACAAAAAATGTTGTTATTTTTTCAACAGCTCTGTTTGTTTTAGTATCTGTTCCAAGACCTGGACCGATTAAAAGTGCATCAACTTTTTTTTCTAATTTTTCAACAATTTTGATATCCTCTGGAACAATTATTTCTTCATTAGTTGACTCCATGACAATCAAATTTGGTGAAAGCTTAGCTAAATTTTTTGCGAGTTTTATTGGTTTAATCAATAAGGGGGAATAAGATGTAATTGCCCTTGCTACCTTTTTAGGCGTTATTATAAAAACAAGGTCTACACCTGTTCTTTGTGCTGCAAAACTTGAAAGAGCTGGTGCGCCAAAATAAGGTCCACCACCAATCACTAATAAACGACCATTGTCACCTTTATGAGAATCTTTTTTAGGTCGTGGATAATAAGTAACGATTTCTCCAGGGCCAACATATTCTTCTGATTTTGTGGGTATGCCAATGTCTGAAATTATTATATCCCCACAGTTTTTTTTATTCATACCATTTTTTACATCATGAAATGTTATTGTATAATCGGGTTTAATGCTTGTTTTAGTGCCGAGTCCAGTTGGGACATCGACAGAGACAATTGTCTTATTTTTTGAATTATTAATTTTTTTTACAATTGTAAAATAAGGTTCTTTAAGAGTTCCAGATAAACCAATTCCTAACATTGAGTCAATAATAATTTCACTTTTAGAAATCAATTCATCGATTTTTTTGGATGATTTTATATCATAAATTGTTACATTTGTTTTTTTGAGTTTTTCAAAATTTTTCTTTGAAATATCTGTTTTGATATCTATTGGTTTACCAACTAAAAAAACAGAAACATTGATTTTTTTTGAAATTTTTCTAGCTGCAACGAATCCGTCTCCACCGTTGTTTCCAGTACCACAAAAAAAAATTATGTTTTTTTTTGATTTTATTTGATTCAAGATAAAATCTGCTACATGTTTTCCAGCGTTTTCCATAAGAGTAGTTGTTGGAATGCCAAAAAATTCCGCGTTTTTATCTAGAACATGGATTTCGCTACTTTGAATCATACCAAAATGTTAAACAATAAGTTGTGTATATATCCTTCGACACATAAAAGGAAGGTATAGCTTTATGATGCCTGGGCGAATGAATCCTCGTCAAATGCAACAAATGATGAAAAGATTAGGTATAAATGTTAGAGAAATTGAAAACGTTGAGCAAATAATTATTCGAACTGATACTAAAGAATATATTTTTGATAGCGCTGATGTAACAGAGATGGATGCACAGGGGCAAAAGACATATCAAATATCGGGTAGACCCAGAATAGTAGCCAGGAAAGAATTAGAGGAAAAAGAGGAAGGAATTCCTCAAGAGGATATTGATTTAGTTGCAGAGCAAACGGGAAAAACCAA
>MUGC01000037.1 GCA_002900535.1 Thermoplasmata archaeon M9B1D
CGCTTTTATATAATTGTTCTCTGATTTTACTGCCGTTATCTATGGAGGATTTAATAACTTTTTTAATTTCGTCAACAGAAAAACTTCCATTTAAACCTTTCTGCATGGCACGAATATCACCATTATTATCTGTTGCAACGGTTAATCTTGCCTCTGCTATTTGCTCTTCATCAAGAGATGGATCCATAACAACTACATTGTTAAATTTAGCAGAGGTACATGATATAGGCGGTTCAGAAAGGGGTAATGGAAAATTTTTAGGATGTTGGTTTAAATATTGCTCGATTTCTGGGTATTTATCTTTTAATTTAACTAGAGTTGGTTTGAGTCTTTCGATAGGTACTTTTGCTATCATTAAAGCAGCAAGTGATGCAAGACTCGCAGCATCAAATAAATTTCCATCATAATCTAGTATATGAATATCAATAAATATCATCCATACTTTTTCACCTGGTAGAATACACAGTTGATCTACATCAATAATTTGAGATTCACGTATACCTCTGTCAACAACTCTTGCAAGCTCAATTGATTCTTTATCAGGTGGCCCTGCTTCAAAATCAGGTGATGCCAATGGAATAAGTTCTGCAGCTGTAGTCATTACTCCTGAATCTGGGGAATCAGCATAAGGTTCTCCGATGTCTATTTTTATCCCCGAAATTACTTGGGTGTTACCAATTGTTACCTTTGCAGATCCTTCTGCTTTGTTGACAACATTTACTTCAATTTTTATATTTCTGAATTCATCGAATTTACGTCCATCGGCACGTTTTCCTTCACTTGATAGTTTTATAAGAAAATCGCGTATTATTGAAGGTGTAATTGTCATATTTATTTCACCTCTTCAACTTTTTGATATTTTTCCATAATTGCTTTTTTTTGCATCTCTGAAATGGTATAGCAACCTTTCATTGCAAGATCAAGTGCTTGGTTGAATTCATCCAATGTTAAATGACCATCCATTTGTAAAAGCAGAATCTGACCTGTTCTTGGTGATATTGCAATTGGTAGATCAGCTTGACCATAGTTATCTTCATCTTTGCCAAGATCAAGAACAACTTGTCCTTCTATTTTACCTGCAGCGCATGCAACAGGTATATCTTTCATAGGTATACCTGCATCGACAAGTGCGACAGCAGCAGCAGTTAGACCAGCGCAACGAGTCCCTGCTTCTGCATCTAGTATTTCAATGTTAACATCAATAGAAGCCCTTGGATATCTTTCAACAATTATTATATTTTCTAATGCTTCAGATATAACCTTTGAAATTTCACGACTGCGCCTATCTGGTCCAGGTCTTTTTCTATCATCAACACTAAAAGCTGCCATATTATAACGAGCGTTGACAATTGCTCTGAGTGGATTTTGTGTGTGCCTAGGGACAGCTTCTCGTGGGCCGTATACTGCAGCAATTACTTTATTTCCGCCCCATTCAAGATAACATGAACCTTCTGCTCTGTGAAGCACACCTGCTTCAATTTTTATAGGTCTTAACTCATCGAGTCTTCTATTATCAAGTCTTTTTCCATCTTGTATTAATTTGATATCTGTTTTCATATTAATGCACTTCCTTTGCATTTTTTTTTAATAAATCTTCTATTTTATTTGTGAGTCCATAAGATAATGATTTTTTTTCTATCAAATATATTGTATCAATCACTTTTTTTATTCCTTCATAACTCCCATCGATCCAAATACGTCCATTTTGACCAACAAAAATTCTGCAACCAGTATATTTTTTCAATAGAGAAATCATTGAACCTTTTTTACCAATAATTCTTGGAACCTTTTGCGGCTCTATATTGATTAAGTGTCCTCCTTTAACTTTATACAGGTTCCTGTCTTTAAGAGTTATTTGGAGTTTTTTTTCTTGATCTACTTGTGAGACTTTTGCCATCACACAGTCGCCTGTGTTTAAATATTTTTCTGTTTCTCCAAAATCAACATTCCATGGGACTTCATTAACATGTAATAATGCAGGATATGCAGCATTGATATCAACTAGCCAACTAGATTGCATAGCTTCTATTATAATCCCAATTACAAAATCCTGTTGAACTGGATCATAACGTCCTTTTATTGGTATCACGTCTATATGTTCAGAACTTGCATTAAGAACTCCTAGTATTTCAGCATAAATTTTACCTTTTTCAACGAATGTTCCTCTTCCGGCTTTTTTGTTTTTTGCATCACCCAGAAGCTGGCTTGGAATAACAATTTCACGTTGTTCTTTGTTCATAAAACTAATACCCTTATAATACTCACTTTAAAATCTTAGTTGACACATTTCCTTTTGTAACATCATTAAGTTTATCATAAAATTCTGTTTGTAAACCTGCTGCAATTCTTACTATCCCAATCCAGGATCCATCTGACTGCCAATCTTCTCTTTCTAGAGCGCCAAAATTTCTTGCAACGCCATAAGCACGACCAATAAATTCAGCAGGAATCTTTACAGATATTCTAACTTGTTCCATTGAGATAGGAATAATTGGTCTGAGCGCATCAATTATTACTTTTACTTGTTCACTTACAGGTTTAAAAGGATCAATGTGAACTCCTGCTTGATCTATAGCAAGTTCAATTCTTTGTCTAGGATGAGGGGTCTTTGTCTTTGGATCCATTGCATTTTTTACAATAGTTTCCACTATTCTGTTACGCTTATTCTTCTGCATTTTATGACGCTGTTCAGTTGTTAGTTGAATATCTCCTTTCAATATGATTTTTTTTGCAATTTCTGCAATATTATCTGTTCCAAAAACCTTTTGGAGCGATTCTGCAGATGCATGCTTACCTTTTTTGGAGTCTTCAAAAATTTCATCTATTGCTAAATTTGATAGTATATCAATTTCTTTTCCATCTATCAGATCAGCAGCTGCATAAGGATTAACGAGAATTTCAAAATGATCTTCTTGTTTTTTTAAACGAGCAATAACCGCGTCATCAAGACTTACCAATTCTATTTTCCTCCGATAGCCTTACTGACATAATCTTTTGTTTTTTCAGGTGATAAAATATTGAAGTTTATATTTTTATCAACTATTCCTATTTCAATAGCATCTGGATTCAATTTTCCTTCTGTACCTTTATGAAGCGCCTTGATTCCCATTTCAATTGCTTCTTCGATATTCATTCCATCGCGATAATTACTCTCAAAATAACTCATTGCACCATTTCTCCCAGATCCTTCACTGCTTGCTTTGTATTCCATTAATGCGCCGGATGGATCGGTTGAAAACAAACGCGGACCAGTGTCATCAACACCTGCAATTAATAGAGCTGTACCAAAAGGCCTAACTCCACCATATTGAGTATAAGTTTGTTTGAAATCACAAATTCTTTTTACAAGTGTTTTTACTTGGATTTTCTCGCTATACGTTATTTCATTAATTTGAGCGTCAAGACGGGCTCTGTCAATAAGTGCTCTTGCATCAGCTACAAGGCCGGATGTTGCACAACCGATATGACCATCTATCTGAAAGATTTTTTCTATTGATTCAGGTTCTATTAGTCGAGATGTCACACGTTTATCAACAATTAATACCACACCAGTTTTAGATTTTACACCAACTGTTGTTGTTCCTCTTTTTACTGCCTCACGGGCATATTCTACCTGAAATAATCTTCCATCTGGAGAAAATACAGTAATTGCTCTATCATATGCCATATTTGCAGGTTGCATTTTTCCATTTCACCTCTATATTTATTTAAATAAATTTTACCTTTATCTATGTTAATTATTTTTTACTCAGAATACGCTTATTATGTATATACTTTGTGATAGTTACTAATATCATATTCTTCTCTTATTTCCCCATATTATTTTATGAATTTGTAAGCCTAGTTTTACATTTAAACCATCTTTTATAATCCAATCTGCTAAAAGCTTTGAATTTGTTCCCCAAACAGGTTGAAAAAAAGTAGTACATGCTGGTTTATATTTATTAATAATTTCTTTCGCGTATTCGTAATCATTTTTATTTTTGATTATTAGTTTTAATTGATCTTTTTGTTTTAATTTTTTTATGTTTTCAAAAATCATTTTTTCATGCATTTTTGATGAGGGGCATTTTATATCAAGAGATATTATTAGTTTTGCTTTGTTTGTTAAAGGTGTTATGTCTATGCTTCCATTTGTTTCTAAACTTATTTTGTAATTCTTTTTTATCAGCTTATCGATTAATTTTAGGGTTTCTTTTTGAATAAGTGGTTCTCCTCCAGTAACACATATTTTTTTGCAATTATATTTTCCTGCTTCGCTAATTGTTTCTTCTATGGTTTTTTCGATTCCTTTCTCGTATGCATATTTTGTGTCACAATATAAGCATCTTAGATTGCAGCCTGTTGTTCTAATAAATACATTTGGAAGTCCTGTCCATTTTCCTTCACCTTGAATTGAGTAAAATATTTCATTTATTTTCATTTTATTTTAATGCAAAACACTTTACTTATTATAACATTTGCTTAGTACATACAAATTTACCTGTATATGCTCTATATATTAAGTTAAATACTCACCTGATTATTTATGGTTATTTTATATTTTATTTAGATATTTTTGATTAAAAATATTTATTAAATTTTATTTAGAAAGTTTTTTAAATTGGTAGTCTATTCAATTAAAGTATATATTACAAAATATTATTCAAAGGAGGAATATAAATGAAAAATAAAATTATAGCAATTTTTGTCATAATGACTTTAATTGCGATATCATTTAGTGCGGCTCAAGCTAATGAAATTAATAAAATCGAAAAAAATGATAAAATCTCAATTGAGATTGGGACTTTAACTGAAAATGGAGCTTCGGAAATTGAAACATTTTTACTGTCTGAAGGACAAATATTAGAATTGGAAACTTTTTTTGCAGCTATAAGTCAGAAAATGGAATCTGCTACTAGTTGGGAAGAAATTAATTGTATTCTTGATGAAATCCCAGATACGCCAGGTACGCTTATGGATATAATCAATAAAATAATTTTTAAAATAAAATTTATGATTCATAATATTTTAGCAAAATTCAAATTATATTTTAATAGAGGGTTTATTGTAAGTTTTGGACATAACTATAAATTAAATCCATTTAAGAAAAGTGACATTAAATTAATGAAAAATTTCGCGATGTGGCGTTACTCTGATAAAGCATTGCTAAAAGATAGAACTGTTATTTTTAAAATGATTAAAGATCCTTTAGGTTCTCAAATAAAGACACTAAAAGGAATGCAATTTGGTTTCATGGTAAATTTCATTGGTCTACATATTCATATTGCAAGAAAATTCCCAGCACATAGCACAACATTTTTCCTCGGAATCGCACGTTATATTAATGGATTACAAATATAACTAAGTCAATAAAAATTATTAGCTACCCGGGAACAATTCTTTTTTTCTTTTTTTGTAAAATTAAAATCAGTTTAACTTTTTGTCGTTTACATAGGTTATTTTTTTAACTTTGTTACATATAAGATAACAAAAATTTAATATAAGATAATCCATTAAATACTGTAAGAGATAGTAGATATTTTTCTATTAGTGGGGGAAAAATGAGATGTATAGAAAAATAATTGGAATTTTAATATGTATACTTTTTGTAGTGACTGGTATAGTACCATTATGTGTTACATCAGATAATATCACAATAAATGAGAATAATATAGGGACTACTAATACTATCATGCTTTATCCATCAGATGATGCACATATTCATCAACATTATCCAGATACTAATGCAGGTTATTTACCATATCTATTTGTTACTAACAAGGCTGGTGTTTGGAATTGGGAACAAGATGGTTTAATAAAATTTGATCTTTCTATAATACCTCCATATATTACAATAATATCTGCATCATTGAATTTGTATTATAATGTTTATATAAATAATAATCCTGCAGGTCGCCCAATAACCTGTTATCGTATAATGAGTGGTTGGAACGAAATGTCAGTAACATGGAATAATAGACCGTCTTATTATCCAACTGCTACATCAACAGCATATGTACCATCCTCATATGGTAATTGGATGAGTTGGGATGTAAAAAATGATGTAAGTCTTTTTGTTTCAGGTCCAATAACTAATTATGGTTGGCAATTGATGGATAAGACTCATTGGACTGGTGATCCTTATAGTGTTCCTTATATTAGTTATAGAACAAGAGAGGGTAGTCCTAAACCTTATCTTGAAATAGAATATGAAGGTAATATCCCCCCTAATACACCAAGTAAACCATCTGGACCTGAATCAGGTTTACCTGGAACTTCCTATACATTTTCAACAAGTGCAACTGATCTTGATAATGATAAGATACGATATGGTTGGGATTGGGATGGTAATTTTGAAATTGATGAATGGAGTGAACTTATTTCCTCTGGTTCAACAGATGTTAGAGAGCATTTATGGAATAGTTCAGGTGCATATTTTGTGAGGGTTAAAGCTGAGGATGAAAATGGTGTACAGAGTGATTGGTCAGAAGTATTAGCTGTATTTATAGAAAGTGAGGAGTTCCTTAATGTTGATGCAGATGGTCCATATAATGGAAATATTATGGAGGATATAGAGTTTGATAACACGGTAACAGGTGGAACTCCACCCTATGAATATTTATGGGATTATGGAGATGGTAATACATCTAGTGGTGATCCACACCCTACACACAATTATGGAAATGCTGGTAATTACACAGTAACATTAACTGTAACAGATAGTGAAGATGATACAGCAAGTGATACTACTTGGGCATATATCAATGCACCACCAAACACTCCAATTATTGATGGTCCAAATAGTGGTAAACCAGAAACACTTTATACATATACATTTACCTCTGTTGATTCTGATGGTGACGACATATCTGAATACACAATAAACTGGGGAGATGGTCTAAACGAAACTATCACTGGTCCATTTATATCTGGCACTCCACAAACTAAAAATCATACATGGGATTCACAAGGTACATATACAATTAAAGCAAAAGCAACTGATATATATGGTGCTGAGAGCTACTGGGCAACACTAACTGTTAGTATGCCTAAAAACAAGATGAATTATCTGTTAAACAACTTATTTGAAAGATTTTTACATTATTTTCCTTTCTTTGAGGAAATACTAAACCAAATAATATAAACTCTTTTTTTACATTTCGTTGTATTCTTTCTTTGTTGCAAAGCTTGTCTTTGTTGAATGAACTTTGAAGGGAACTATTATGTCGCCACTCCTGGAAGATCTTATATAGAGTTTATGAGTATATCTACTCATGAAAAAGACACATTTGAATTTATATGTTGATGAAAATTTAGTTAATCAAGCAAAAGAACATGGATTAATTTTAAGTAAGTTTTTTGAGAATAAACTCCGAGAGTATTTTACATTTATTAGAGCTGTAAGTAAGACTGAAAATAAAGTGGGCCTGCTGAGATTTGAACTCAAGTCTATGGCTCCCGAAGCCACAAGGATACCAAGCTACCCCACAAGCCCAAATTTAGATAATTAAAAATAGAAAATGGATAAATGATGTTTTTGGTAAAAACAAAAAAAGGTTTTTTTATTTTATATTTTTTAATTGTTTACCAAATTCTGCATATTTATCTTCGAGTATTTTTGCGGAATGAACTATTGCCTCTTTTGCTGTAAGCGATCCATCTGTTCCAAAGTAAAATGTAACCTTTGTTGGATCTTTTTTAATTTTTATAAAATCTAACTTTTGTTTTTCGATGTATGACTCAAGAACCGGTAATTTGCTTTCATCCTTAAGAATTAATTTATCACCTTCAAGATCAACAATTTTTTCTGGTAGTTTATCAATAAAATCTTTAACATCACTAAGATTTGATTTTTCAAAGTCAATTAGCGTATCCATACGATATGCAGGTGCTTGAACAGATTGCCATTTTGCATGATCACGTCCACAACCAAGAACTGCTTCTACCTCAAGAATTAGTCTTTGATCACCAAAGAGTTCAACTATTGGTATTTTATCTTCTTTTATAATCCAACTTTTTTCAGATGGCTGTAAATCACCAGAATATACTACTCCTTGCCCTTCTTTGCTTAATGTGTATCTGACAGTACAATTAGGGCATCCTTTACCCTTACAAACACATTCATTTTTAAATGTTAAAAGACTTAAATCAGTTGGAATCGGAACAAGTCCGAGTCTGTGCGAAATTATTTCATCAAAAAGAGCACTAGTATTATCATAAATGATAACATCATCAACTGCAAGTTTTGGTAGTTCTGAGAGCATAATTCTCCTTAAAGAATTTACAAAATAAAGATTTGTATCTTCAAATCTTAGAACAGCTTTTTTAGGTTTAAGTTCTTTAACTTCAACTTTCATAATATTTTCACCTAGATTCTTCTACCTCGCTTACCGCCTTTTTTCCTACAACCATCATGTGGAATTGGTGTTACATCTTCAATTTTACCGATTTTCAGGCCGCTACGAACAAGAGCACGAATTGCTGCTTGTGCACCACGACCAGGTGTACCTCCTTTGTTTCCACCTTGACCTCTTACTTTAACGTTTACTCTGTCGATTCCTTTTTCACGTACTACATCTGCAACTGTTTGTGCTACTTTCATAGCAGTATAAGGCGATCCTTCATCTTTTGCTGATTTTGTTACCATCCCGCCTGAGCATCTTGCAATGGTTTCAGCTCCTGTTAAATCGGTTACTGTAATTATTATATTGTTAAAAGAGGCGAATATATGTGCTACTCCAAGTCTCCCCATTTTTACTCATCTCCTATTTCTTTTTTCTCTTTGTTTTTATCTTTATCCTCAATTTGCTTTTCTTGCTGTTTTTGGTCATCCTCTGTTTTTTTCTCTTTTTTTTCCTCTTTTGGTTCTATATGATGTTCTGGTTTTTTAGTTTCTTCATTTGTTGTTTCTTTCTCAGATTTTGGTTGATCATGTGATTGTGTGATTTCTG
>MUGC01000276.1 GCA_002900535.1 Thermoplasmata archaeon M9B1D
AATAGTTGTTGTTCGAAGCGAAAGTGAAGAAAGCATACATAAACATAATGCATTTGCAGAAAGAGTGACAACATTAGGCGAGCTAAGGAAATAAATTCTTATGAGCTACTCAACAGAGATAAAAGAAACTTTAAAAGATACTGGCTCTACTTATTTTTTTCTTCTAAAAATAATGATTCCTATAAGCATTATTGTTAAAATTTTACAGGAATATGGTGCAATAGAAATAATCGGTAAAAGCTTAAATCCTGCTATGGGCCCCCTAGGTCTTCCTGGGGAATTTGGCCTTGTCTTTGCAACAGCAATGCTTGTAAACATTTATGGAGCACTCATTGTTTTTTTCACATTATCATTAACCTATTCCTACACTGTTGCTCAAGTAACAATTCTTGCATGTATAATGCTCATCGCACATACTCTCCCAATTGAAGCAAGAATTGCTCAAAAAGCCGGAGTGAGATTATGGTTTACACTTTCATTTAGAATTTTAGGAGCATTTTTATTTGGCTTTATTTTACATCTTATTTTTAGTAAATTTCATCTGTTTCAAAATGTAAATGTTATGCTTTGGAAACCAGGTTATACCAATCCAACTTTAACTCAATGGGCAATTGGTCAAATTGGTTATTTTCTAATGATATTTTTAATAATTCTAAGCCTAATGATTCTTCTAAAAATTCTAAAAAACACAGGTGCTTTAGAAAAAATTAATAATTTTTTCAAACCAGGTCTTCAGTTTTTAGGTATGAGTAAAAATGCCGCAATATTACCAATAATTGGTATGACCCTTGGTCTTGCTTACGGTGGAGGAACTATTGTAAAAGAAGCAAAAAATAAGATTATTTCAAAAAAAGATGTTTTTTTATCGCTTTCTTTTATGGATCTATCACATAGTCTTATTGAAGATACACTATTAACTCTTTCAATAGGTGCAACAATTTTTGCAATTTTCTTTGGAAGAATATTTTTTACAATTATTATATTATTTATACTAGTTAGAGTTATCAACAAACTTTCCAAAAAAACTTTTGAAAAATATCTAATGAATAACTAAGTTTAAAAAGTTTTAATATCCCTTTTTTGATTACAAGCATTCATGGTTAAATATAAGATAGCTTGGCTTCCAGGTGACGGTGTTGGAAACGATGTGATGGATTGCGCAAAAATAGTTCTTGAAACTATTGGTCTTGATGCAGAATATATTCATGGTGACATCGGTTGGGAATTTTGGAAATCAGAAGGAAATCCATTACCTGATAGAACTATTAAAATTTTAAAGGAAACAGATTGCTGTCTTTTTGGTGCAATTACTTCAAAACCAAAAGAAGAAGCAGAAAAAGAACTATCATCAGAGCTTAAGGGAAAAGGATTTGTTTACTCAAGTCCCATTGTCGGTCTTAGACAACTCCTTAATCTTCATACAAATATGCGACCATGTAAGGCTTTTTTAGGAAATCCCTTAAATTACCGCGATGATATTGATATAGTTGTTTTCCGAGAAAACACAGAAGGACTTTATGCTGGTGTAGAATTTCATCCTGTCTCAAAAGAATTGTTTAATGCTTTAAGCATTCATCCTAAAATGAAAAAATTTGCAAATACTTCTCTTGGAGACCTTGCGATTTCTACACGTATTTTTACTAGAAAAGCCTGTCAGAGCATCATTCGTCAAGCTTTTGAATATGCAAAAAAACACAAAAGAAAAAGCGTAACTGTTGTTGAAAAACCAAATGTTATACGCGAAACAAGTGGTCTTATGATTCGTGAAGCACGAAAAATTTCACAAGAATACCCTGGAATTGAGCTTTGGGAAACAAATGTTGATGCAATGTGCATGTGGCTTGTTAAAAACCCTCAGGACTACGATGTGCTGGTATCATCTAACATGTTTGGTGATATTATATCAGATCTTTGTGCTCAGCTTGTTGGGGGTTTAGGTTTTGCAGCAAGTGGAAACATTGGTGACAACTATGCTGTTTTTGAACCAACACATGGAAGCGCACCAAAGTATGCAGGTCAATATAAAGTAAATCCAACTGCTATGATTATGACTGTTAAACTTATGCTTGATTGGCTTGGTGAAAAAAATAGTGCAACTAAACTTGAAAAAGCAATATCAATAGTTATTAAAGAGG
>MUGC01000277.1 GCA_002900535.1 Thermoplasmata archaeon M9B1D
TCCAGAATGTAAATATAATTGCCAGTGTTTTAATTTTTCTCATAAATTATCCTTACTTAATTGTAAGTTTTGAAGTATATAAATATTTCTTAAAAATTATTTAATTTTAATAAAAAAAATATAATGGGATCAACTTTTGTTTTGCAATTTTTTTTCAAATTTTTCCAGTTTAACAGATGATTTATCAATAACTTCATTTGCAATATCCACCAGTAATGAAAGATACTCCTCGTCACAAAACAAAACACCATTCTTTCCCACTGGCGAATCAAGACGCTCAGTACTAGTAACTTCAACAACTATGTTTTTTTCAGATGATTTAAAACCTGAGTTTTTAAAACCACAACCAATAGCAGTTTTTACAAGCTTATTAGCACTTTCAAGATTTTTTGAAAAAACATGAATGATCGGGGACTGTGCAAGAATCCAAATCAATCCTCTATCTGCTTTTTTAAAAGCATTGAGTATTTCTTCTGTTTTTATTTTTCTATGCCATTTACCAAGCCATTCAGCGTTTTTTTTATCACCTATCTCAGGAATTTCTAAAAGAACAATCCTGCCATAACAACTACTAGAAGTATAATACTCATCAAATGAGTTAATCAAATCAATAATTGGGATAATACCAGTATCTACTAAGCCTTCTTTTTTAGCATTTTCTAATTTTTCTAGCGCTTGTTTTTTGTTTTTTAAAAAATCTCTTTCATTAATCATATTTCTCTGAGTTCCTTGTTAATCACAATATTTCTTTTTTTAAGCTCTTGAAAGAATAATTTTGTAGGCACAATATCTTCTCCACCAAATACTCCGCACCCAGAAATTGTATCATCCTCAATCATTTGAGCTATAATTGAAACAGGAAAACCTGTTGTTCTCATCATAGCTGTAATATAATTTTTATCATCATAAAAATCAATCATTGTATAGTCCAACTCTACATTTTTATTATCTTTTATTCCTTTTGAAAATACCTTTGCTAAAACAACATCCTTACCTGTTTTTGGAATATTACATAATAATAAATTAATTAAAATATTTCTTGGAATAATTTTTTGATTACCGAGTAATATTTCTTTTTCGGAACCAAGTCCAAAATCCAAAAAAGTCTTAATTTTCTCACAGTGACCAGGATAACGAATTGTTTTATAATCTAAGTAACCAATTTCATCTTTAAATTTATAAGGAAGAGTAGAGCACCCACCAGAAGTAATGAAAGCTTCCAGTTTACCAAAAGGTTCTGGAAATCTGATTTCCTCAACTTCAGTCATGGATTTTTTTGTAACAATTTTACCATGATCAAGAACAATTGCATCTTCAACATATTCATTAATAAGGCCATTTGGTGAAAATACAATTTGATAGTCAAAAGGAGTGACAGGTTTTTGCGGAAGACCTCCAACACGGATTTTAATATACTCAACATAATCAAAAAACTCTACAGCATCTCGAACAATAATTGATGTAAGACCAGGTGCAAGACCACAATCTGGAATAATCAATACTTTGTTTTCTTCTGCTTTTTTAAAAAGACTTCTTTGTTTTTCAACAATACTATTATTTCCACCTAAATCAAGAAAATGAGTTTTTGTATCGATTGCAATTTTAGTAAGAATGTAATTAAAGTGATAGGGTATAGCAGAAATTACAATATCGTTTTTTTGAAAAATTGATTTAACATAATCTCTTTTTTCAATGTCTAGTATGTTAAAACTAACTAGTTTGTTTTTTAGAAATTTTTTAGCAGACTTCAAATTCTTTTTATCTTTATCACTAATTGTAATTTCTTCAAAATTTGAATAATTTGCAAGGTCAAATGCAATTGCACGACCCATCATCCCAGCGCCAATTACCAGAATGTTCACTAATGTTGTCCCCCGATTTTAAAAATGAAAAAAGAAAGAAGATGTTTTAAATGTTTTCAAAAGCCTTTTCCATAACTTTTACTTCTTCTTTATCCTGTTTAAATATATAACTTACAACAATGCATAACAGGAAAGACAATGGCAATCCAATGAATAGCGGATCAAGCATGTTGATCATGTAGTTATCAGTGATTGATTTACCTATTAGCTCTGGTGCTGTTTTGTAATAAATTGCAATATACCAAAACATTGAAAAAATAAATCC
>MUGC01000278.1 GCA_002900535.1 Thermoplasmata archaeon M9B1D
AATAGCAAAATATCTTAAAAAGCAAAACATAGATTTGGTCCTTGGGCCAGATAAAGGAGCACTTGATAGGGCAAAACAGGCATCAGAAATAATAAATTGTGATTTTGATTATATGGAAAAAACTCGTATCGATGGAAATACCGTGGAAATGAAGCCCAAAAAATTACAAGTAAAAAATAAAAATGTTGCAATAGTTGATGATATTATTTCAACTGGTGGAACCATGGCTATTGCAATAAAAGAACTAAAAAAACAAGGTGCAGGAAAAGTATACGTTGCATGTACTCACGGTCTTTTTGCAGCAGATTCAATTAAGAAATTAAAGCAAGCAGGATGTAATGAAATAATTTCAACTGATACAATACAAAGTAAATACAGCAAAGTAAAAATTGCACCTTGTATAGCCTGCTTGATTAAATGATTAATAATTATAGATCTATTGTTTGTTAGATAAGTTATTTATAAGACTATATTTTTACGGTGTTGATTATCTCTTAGGTGAATTCAATGAGAAAAAGAGCTCAATTAAAAGATAGATACAAAGAATATGAACCAAAGCACATAACAGAAAAACCAACTAAAACATATGAAGAAAAACCTAAAATATCAACGAAGAATTTGTGGATAGCGATAGCACTGATTGGAATATTTTTCCTCGTTCTATTTTATAATACTTACTTTAATGTTGTTAGCGATATTACAATCGATGAAGGAGCAACAGGTTTAGATAAATATTTATTGTCAGGTCCTGACCCTTATTACAATATGAGAATAGTTAAAGAAACATATGAAACGGGAAAATATCAATTTTATTCAGAAAATGACCCCCTTCTCAATTATCCTATTGGGAGAACCGGTACACGAGCTCCGCTTCTTAATATGGGTGCTTTAGCTTTCAGTAGGTTATTGACGCCGTTTATGAGCGAGGTTGATGCAATAGGTTATTCCATGCAATTTATACCTGCTTTATTTGGAGCACTTCTCATATTCCCCGTGTACTTCATTGGAAAAACACTTTTTAACAAGAAAGCAGGGTTAATTGCTGCTTTTTTAATGGCAGTTATACCAATAAATATCGGATCAGGGCATGGTTCAGCGTACACTCTTTTTGATCATGATTCTCTAAATCTTCTACTATTTTTTCTAACGTTTTTGTTTTTAATATTAAGCCTTAAGGAAAAAGATACAATAAAATCTGTTTTATATGCTTGTTTAGCTGGAGTTTCACTGGCGGGTCTAAATATGGTATGGACTGAAGCTAGGTATCTTTTTGTCATAATTGCAGCTTACGCTATAGTACAGATGTTTTTTGATATCTTTACTAATAAAATTAATATTAAGGTTTTTATAACAACTTTTGTCCTTTTATTTTCGGGATATCTTATTTCTTTTCCAGTTATTTTTGTAAGAGGAATTAGAGGTTTTACTCCAGATTTAAATTTATTTCTGTGTGTGGCAGTTTTAGCATTTGGAATAATATATTATATTTCAGATAGGAAAAAAATTCCGTGGACTTTGTCATTGCCTGCTATTGTTTTAGTTGGTGCAATAGGCTTGATAGTTCTATATTTAATTAGAAATTTATCTTCAGATCAATTTCTTTCACCTTTAAGATCACTTTCAAATATTGTTTTTGGTGCAGGTGTTTATGGAAATAAAGTGTCGATGACTATTGCAGAGGCTAACACCTATCAAATAAGTCATACAGTTATGTCCTTTGGTCCTGCTTTATATTGGATAGGGTGGGGTGGATTTGTTTTTCTTCTGTGGTATTATTATAAAGATAAACTTCGAAAAGATTACTTATTGATAATTTTCATTTTCATTGTTGACCTATGGCTTGCTGGTACTGCAGGGCGTTTCTTAAATGATTTGGTTCCTTTGATTGCTATTCTTAGTGGATGGATAATTTGGTTTATTGTTAGTAAAATTGACTATAAACAGATGCTTAGGAATATTCGTAGTGCCGGTGGTGGTATTCATGGTATTCGTCGTGGTGTGAAAATTCTTCATATCTTTGGAATTTTGTTTCTAGCATTAATAGTAATAATGCCTAATGCTATGGTAGCATTTGATGCTGCGTTACCAAACACAAATAAGCAAAAAGATGACGGGTCA
>MUGC01000038.1 GCA_002900535.1 Thermoplasmata archaeon M9B1D
GCCCATAAGAATTTCCCCGCCTTAGCTCAGTCTGGCTGGAGCGGCCGGCTGTAGACCCTATGGCCGTTACCGGCAGGTCCCCGGTTCAAATCCGGGAGGCGGGATTTATTAATTTTTATAAAAAACAAAAATCTTAACATAAAACCTATTATATATCTACAAAAATGTACAATCAAAAAAAAACTAAATCCTACAAGGAAATTGTAAAAATTCCACAAAATCTAAAAAAGGAATTACCAACCTCTTTTGATATAATAGGAAACATACTACTTATAAAACTTAAGGATGAAATAATCAAGTACAAAAAAGGAATAGCCCAAGCATTATTAAAAAACCATAAAAATGTTAAAACCGTGTGTTTAATTCATCCCGTATCAGGAGAACTTCGAATAAGGAAAATAGAGATCATATGTGGAAAAAAAATTACTGAAACAGTTCACAAAGAATATGGCTTAAAATTTTTAGTAGACGTCAAAAAATCATATTTTTCTACAAGACTTGCAAACGAACGAAAAAGAATCGCAAATCAAGTAACAGATAATGAAATAGTTGTAGATATGTTCACAGGCGTAGCACCATTTCCGATAATGATTGCAAAATATGCAAAACCCAAGATTATCTACGCATTTGACAAAAATAAAAATGCGATAAAATATTCAAAGGAAAACATCAAAATTAACAACGTTTTAGATAAAGTTGAATTAATTTGTACAGACGCATTAAATATCCCCCAGTATCTTAAAGAAAAAAACATAAAAGCAGATAGAATCATTATGAACCTCCCATTCTCAAGTTTTGACTTTTTTCCAAAAGCATTACAGATTATAAAAAATGAAGGCGTAATTCATTATTATGAGATATTAACAGATGAGAATTTAGAAATTCGAGCTAAAAATTTAGAAGAAATAGCTAAGAAACATGAATTTACCTTAGTTTTTAATAGCATTAGGAAGATAAAATCTTATTCACCCAGAGAATTTTATATAGGAATTGATATTACCGCTAAAAGAAAAAAAGATGCCGATGTAGCTTAGCCCGGTTGAGCGGCTGACTTGTAATCAGCAGGTCGAGGGTTCAACTCCCTCCATCGGCTTCAGAAAAACTTATTTCTCCTTTAAAAACCACATTTATAACAAGAAATCATGGAGGATTTAAAACAAATAGTTCTAAATACTTTTCATGCATCTTTTTCCAATTAACTTAACGTCTTTTCCATCCATACAATATCAAAATGCTTATCTTTCTTCTTTCCTATACCATGAAATCTACCGCATTCCCCAAATCCATTTTTTTTATGAAATTCTATACTATGTATATTCTCTGAAGAAATATTTGCTAATAACTTGTTTATACCAATTCTCTTTGCATCATCCTCTAATTTGTTTAACGCTTCTTTTCCAATACCTTTTCCAATTTCATTTTTTTCTAAAAAATAAGTAATTTCTGCAGTTTCTTTGAATACTGGAAAGGGATTATAGGCTCGTAAAAAACAAAAGCCTACAACTTTTCCATTATCCGCATTCTTGATAATAAAAGCAGGATATCCTTTTGTTATTTCCAAAAATTTATTATAAAATTCATAAGGGAGTTTTGATTCTGGATAAGCTGCAAAACTATTTTCAATATAATAATTAAAAATATCCATGACTTCTTTTGAATATTCTTTCGTCATTTTTTCAAATATGAGTTTCATTACTATATTCAACCATAAAGTAATTACTTTTATATATTATTATCAATATTATTTTTTTTAAGGGGGTTTTTTGGATTTATTCATTTGAAGTTTTTTGTCGATTTTTATTATATCGATAAGCTGAGGTTCAAATTCATTCTCTTATTAATTTTTTAGTAGTTTTTAACTTGAAAAATCGTTAGTAATTTGAACTTTTAATTAGTAGTCTTTCATCTGTTTATTTGTTTTTCTTTTTTTGAACTATCACAAGTAATAATACCACTAGTAAAAGCGATAATATTTCAAATCCAGGAGTTTCCTCTTTAGGTTTTCGACTAATAGTAATAGAACCTGTTATTATATCATCATATTGCCAATCTGAAACTTTTAATGTTACAAGATATGTTCCCGCATTACTATATATATGGGTTGGATTTGCGCTTTTCGAAGTGTTTCCATCACCAAAATCCCAAAGATAAGTCAAATCATCTCCCTCAGGATCAATTGATCCACTACTACTAAATGTGATTACTGAACCAGCATATCCATTTAAGGGGATATTCATAACCGCTGTTGGCTCTTGGTTTGTAGTTGGCAATATTTGAACAGTTGTAATATCAGTATCAATTGAACCACTATCATCAATAATTGTTAATGTTGCTGTATACTGACCTGAAGTTCTATAAATATGTACAGGGTTTTCTTCAAGAATTTGACTTGAGCCATCTCCAAAATTCCACCTATAGAAAGCAATAGTTCCATCTGGATCTTTAGAATTTGAAGCATCTAATTGCAATGGTTCAAATGCTTCTGCACTGTATGGTCCTCCAGCATCAGCAACAGGTGGTATGTTATCTGGTGGAGCTGCCCTAGTTAAAAAAAACCATACATCCGAACGATTTTCTAATAAACTATCATTCACAACAACATACCATGCGTATGTCGCATTAAATGGTTGAGTAAAACTATATGAAACTCTGCTCTTGCTTGCCACGTTTCGAACTGGGTTTTGATGAGGCCCCTCAATGAGTGTATTGGTATCAGCTCTATAAAAATATACAGTTAGCAAATCACTATCTGGATCTTCAACATAGACTTCTACAGTAATTTTCAAGTTTGTATCAGTCTCGGTATCTTTAGGTTTTGGATTAGTTGGCTTTTTAGGCGGTTTTAAGAAATATCCAAGAGGATAAATATCCATAACTCCATTATATGTATAATACCTATCTCCGATTCCATCAAGATTTCTATCTACATAATTATAATCATCCCAATAATTACCTTGATCCATAAAATACCAGTGATTATTACCATTCTCCTGAGCAGATGGGTTGTTGTTATGGAAATAATTATGATATATGAGATTGTTATTGCTTTGAGTTGCTGTATATACTCCAGATGATGACGAGTTAGAAATTCTGTTGTTAATTATTTCACAATTGTCTCCAAACAATGAAATAGCTCTACGGTTATTGTCAAATGTGTTATTTTGTATCGTTATATCATCTGATTTTATATATAAGGCATCTTGAGCATCACTGCTGATAAAGTTACTTTTAATTACCCCGCCGTTAATATTATCAAGATAAACTCCATGATAAGAGGAAGTAGAAATAGTATTATTTGAGATATTTATATTATTGCAGCTTTTTGCATATATCCCATAAAAACTGTTGTTTATTTTATTTCCATAGATTCTATTATTTTGAGACGATTCTATGTAAATACCTTTTTCAGAACAGTTACCAATGAAATTATTATAAATATCATTTGTTGAAGAGGATGAAACATATATTCCATTTTCAACATAATCTATTTTATTTTCGCTAATTACATTTCCATTTGACCCGGGTGATAAATATATACCCCAAGAACTAAAATTGGTGAAGTTATTACTCTGAATAGCAGCGTTATTTGAGTTGATACATAAAAGAGAACCAATGGGAGATGCATCACCGTCACTATCTCGTATATCAAAATTTTGAAACTCTACATAATCAGCATTTATTTCAACAGTATGTCTTAAAAATACTTCTGTGCAGTCAATAATTGAGGGTCCATTTTCAATACTACCCCAAAGCTTAAGTTTTTTATCGATAACAATATGCTCATCATATAAACCACCAAAAACATAAATTGTATCTCCTTCATCAGCTAAATTTATAGCCTCGTTAATACTTGTATAAGGATGTTCTGCAGAACCATCACTTTTCCCACCAGGATATTCATGATACAAGCTATCTACATATATCTCAGCTCCACTGGCTCTACTTTCTACATCCAAGAAAACAACAGTAAAACTGCTGATTACTAAGAAGCAAAAAACTATTATAGATAAATTTCTTAATTGCATTTTACTACTCCTCACAGAAAGACACAAATATAGAAATTAAATTTATAGTTTTCTCATAAAAAAAATCTACATAACTTTTAAAATATACTTTCATATGCTCTTTTTATGAAGGTTTGTATCGGTGGAACATTTGATATAATCCACAAGGGACATGAGCTTCTCATAAGTAAAGCATTTGAAATAGCAGGCGAAAATGGAACTGTTTTTATAGGTGTTACAAAAGATGATCTAATAAAAAATAAAAAAGAAACCAGGTCTTTTATATATAGAAAGAAGTCTATTGAGGAATTTTTAGAAAAAAAAGGACTAATTACCAATGCTATTATTAAACCAATAAAAGATAGGTTTGGTCTTACAATCAATGAAGATTTTGATGTAATTATTGTTTCTCCTGAAACTGTTAAAACTGCAAAGGAAATTAACAAAATTAGAGAAAAAACAGAGAAAAAACCTATAGAAATTGTTATAATTCCTTTTGTTCTTGCAGATGACGGAAAGCCAATTAGTTCTACAAGAATTAAAAAAGGTGAAATTGATATTGAAGGACATATTATTGCGGATTAATTTTATATAGGGCATTTTATTACATCGCAAGAAAAGGTGATCATAGTGGTATATGTAATCTTTGAGATAAAATCCGAAGATGCCGGGAAGATAAATAAAATAATAAAGGATGATCTTGTAAGTAGACAAAGTATTCTTACACGTGATTCCAGTTCTTTAAATATTAAAGGTGAGTTTTTATATCTTAAGATAGAAGGCAGCGATGCGGGTATAAAAAAAGCATTAGAACTTGCAAAAGAGCATGGTTTAAAGAAAATGGTTGATAAAAAAGCAAAAAGTATTAATGATAAAATCGCGGAACAAGAGGATTCTGCTGCAACTGGTATGGGAATGATTTTTGATTAAATCTCCCAATATTTCTTTAATTTGTTTTTTAATTTTGCTATAATTTCATCTATGTTACTATTTTCTGCTGTTGAGTCTTTTATTTTAATTTTTTGATTTATCATTTGTCCTAGTTGTGAAATTAGGCATTTTCCTATCCAATTTAGATTGTATCCTCCTTCAAGTGTTAATACTATTTTTGGTTGTATTTTTTGGTATTTTTCAATTATTTTTCCATAAAAATTTGCAGTAAGTTTTAATCCACCAAGTGTGTCCATATGATGTGAATCATAGCCTGCTGAAAAAAGAATTATATCTGGTTTGAATTGTTTTGCAACTGGTAAAAATATTTCATCTAATATTTTTGATACTGCTTTGTCACCTTTACCATAATATAGTGGTGCATTCATCGTGTACCCTTTTCCCTCATCTTTTCCTATTTCATCAATATTTCCTGTTCCAGGGTAATGTGGTGATAAATGTGTTGATTGATATAAAACATCATTTCGATTGTAAAAAATTTCTTGTGTACCATTGCCGTGGTGTACGTCAAAATCATAGATTAGTATTTTTTTTCCTTTTTTAGTAATTTGATTTGCTGCAATGGCAATATTGTTGAATAGACAAAAACCCATGGAATGGTTTATTGTTGCATGATGACCTGGTGGTCTTACCAAAGCAAAAGCGTTTTCTGCATCTTGATTTAAAACATTGTTACAAGCCTGAAGCATTCCATCAGCAGCTAGTCGTGCGGTTTCATAATCTGATTGGCAAACATATGTGTCCAAATCAATCCAGCCACCTTCTTCTAGGCTTAGATTTTTAATATTTTCAATCATCCATTCTGAATGAGTTTCATACAAAATTTTTTCAGGTAAAATCTCTGGTTTTATAAAATCAAGTTTACTTTTGATAGCTGATTTATTAATTTCATTTATCATTGCGTTTAGCCTTTGAGCATTTTCTGGATGACCTGGGTTATTGTGCTTATTAAATTCCTCTGAATAAACTATCTGAGTTGTCATAAAATCAAAGATATAAAATACAACTATGTGATTTAAGGTTAATTCTAATAATTTGGGGGAATTTGTTTATAATGAATGAAATGTTAATTGGTATTTCATCAGATTATCTTTACTTCCGAGGTAAATCCCCTAAAGATATTTCAGATTATCACAAACCTTATTTCCTGGTTTTTTCATCAAATAATATAAATATAGACTCTGCTAGATCGAGTCTTAAAAAAAAATGGGAAAATAATACTTCTGAAACCAATCCTTTATCAAAAATTGAGAGCATCGGAGAAATTGAAACATATAATAGTTTCTGGGATTTTGAAAAAAAAAGAAAAGTTTTCAAGGTTTACACAAAAAAATCATATTTTGTACCTGAAGTAAGCGATCATTTGTTTTTCAATTTTAACCTATACACGGCTGAGCATGACATACCATATCAACAAAGAGCACTAGTAGATCTTGCAGCTGAAGGAAAAACATGGCTTTTTGATACAAATGGTGCTAAAAATAAACTAAAAGTTTTAGTTTATGATATTGAAACTACAAAGTTTATTGATGAAAAAGAAAACATACCAATTGATATGATAGGTTTTTCAAACTTTGATATAGTTTTTGAATCATATAAAAACCTTGAAACTGAAGAATTCAGCTTTGACATTCTTGATTGTCCATCTACTTGGGAAGGCTTTGAAATACAACAGTTAGTTTCACGTAACGTTGATGAAGAAATAGATAATCTTTACAAGTTTTGTAAAATAGTAATGGAGCACGATTTTGTCTCAGGTCATAACATAATAGGTTTTGATAATTTTCAGATTTATAACAGGATAAATGGGCTTTTAAAAACATATCAAGATAATATATCAGCTGAAAAAAAGAAAATATTACAAATATTTGTGAACCAATATAGTAGGCCTGATAAATCATTTTATTTTGGTATACGCTCGGAAGCAGTACAATTTTACCCTGGAAGTCTTGATACGTATCTTGGTGTACGTAAATTTTACTCTTTTTTAGATGATTTTAGTCTTAAATCTGTTGCACCATTTTTAGGGATAAAGATAAAAAATCGTATAATTTTAACACCATCGCAGATAGGATTTGATGATAGAACTCTAAAATATAATAAACAAGATGTTCAAGAGCAACTTGGTGTTACATTAAATCTTGCTCAACAGGTTTTACCCTTGTCATTTACAACATGTATGCCTTTTGATATGTTACTTTCCTCTGGCGCGGTTAACATGTGGGATCATATGTCAATGATTCGTGCTTCTGTTCAAAAAAAAATTATGCCACCTATCTGCAGAGTTCTTTCGATTTCACAGGATTTGGTAAAAAATTATAAGGGTTGCAAGACAAAAGAGGAAATAATAAAAAAGGCGAAAAACAGAAAAGAGCAGTTATCTAAGGATTTTGTTAGAGTAGTAAAGTATGGAGATGAAATGCCTTCTTGGATGATAGATCCTTATGTGATATATAATGAGAGTTCAAAGGACTCTGATGATATACTATCTTATCATATGCCTGGTGGTATGACAATAAAACCTGATAAAGAAGCTTTTTCACATTTTGTTCCATGGTGGTATGTGGTTGTCGCCGATGTTGGTGCTATGTATCCAACTATTCTAAAGGCTATGAATATTGGTGCGGATACAGTACGACTTGCAAAAAAAGGTGAAATACCTGATGATTTCATTTGGCTTAAAAAAATTCCTAAAGAGTTTTTAAAAAACAGAGACATAAGTTATAGAGTTGTTTCTTCTGATGATGCTTTTGCTGATAAAGGTTTTATGATTGGTGTTAAAATAAACAAGAATCCGGGTGTTGTTAATCATGCTATGACTGGTATTATGAGTATGATTGCGAAAACAAAGAGTGAACTTAAAGAAGCGGTGAAAAAAACAGATAAATCTGAATTACAACGTTTAAAAATGATGTATCAAAGTGTTAAGGGTGCTCGAAATGCAGGTACTCATGGGATTTTAGCTGCACCAGGTGTTTCAGGTAGACAGTTTAATTTATGGGGTGCTGCAGCTATTACTACTAAGGGTCAGGCTATTCTTGCTGACACTTTAGATTATCTTAAAAATAAAAATATTCGCGTTGTTTATGGAGATACAGATGGTATTTATCTTGGATGCTCCAAAACAGTTGGTAATCTTCCTTCGTTTTCAAAATCACTTGGTATATCTGTAAATCCTGATGAAGATCTCTGGATTACCAAGCCAGATGATGCTTTTTCAGCAATTGAAGAGTTAAATATTAAATGGCAGAAAAATTTAAATTATCCTGGTTTTGAGCTTGAACCTGAAACACATGATGGGATGATTTTTGTTAAACATAAAAATTATCTGATTTTTGATAGTAAAAATGGTAAATTTGAGATGGTTACAAAAGGAAATAATTTCAAAGGTTCTGATAAAGCAAACATTGCAAGAAAAGTACTTGAACAGATAATGATAGAGGTCTTAAGAGAAAATCCTACTTGGAATGATGAGGAAGAAGCAAGAAATGCTGTTAAAAATAGTATTCTTTCAAAAACTAATGAGATGGTTTCAAAACTTGATCTTAAAAAAGTTGATCTTGATGATTTAACTCTTGTTCAATCTGTTCAACCTGCGAAAAGATACAAACCTAACATGGATGGTTCTATGTCAACTTTTGGTAAACGTGCAAAAGCCCTTGAAAAACTTCTTGATCAACCTATTAGAAGCAGAATTAAACTTAAATTTGTAATTACAAAACGTCCTCTTCCAGGTATCACTAATCCTTCTAAAAGTGGTGTTAAGCCTATTGATTATATGTATCCTGTTGATTTAC
>MUGC01000279.1 GCA_002900535.1 Thermoplasmata archaeon M9B1D
GCATCCCATCTTACATCTAAGTCCTGTAAATGAAAATACAATATTAGTATATTAAATAATTGTTTAAAACGGACGCGGCGGGATTCGAACCCGCGACTACCGACTTAGAAGGCCGGTGCCCTATCCAGGCTAGGCCACGCGCCCAAAAGTTTAAACTAGACAGAAAGCAAGGTATTAACTAAAAATAGATAAAAATTTGGATAAAAGCAAGTCTACTCGTAAGGTGCTGATTCTCCGATAAGCTCTACATGTGTTAAAATCATACGTCTACAACAATATCTATCAAGGCCAAGTGAATCAAGTATCTCTTTTGGTGTTTCTTTAGGTTTTTCACCAGCTTTAATTGCTTTTTGATACTCAGCATAACGCTTTGTATATTCCTCGTAAACATCTCCAATGATTTTTCCGCATGTAAAACATCTTACAGGAATTATCACTATATCACCTATATTATAATCCAACAAACTGTGATTATATCAATAAAAATTTGTTGTATCGGGAAATTCTGCTGTTAGTATATAAATTTAACTCTATTAATTGTGCTAATTGTTGTCACATGATTGCTCTGTGCTACTAATCTTATTTGTCTTTATCGTCTGGATAGTTATATTAATATTGATACCAACAAACAAGAAGTATTCATAAAAATAAAACCAAAATTTGGAAATAGAGTAAAACAACTCTCAATGGAGAATTCATTAAATAGTCTAAAAAAGAAGATCGTGGTACTGTTATTATAATAGATTTTGAAGAAGAACTTATTTAGGTAAATTGGGATAAAGATGAAAGATTAGTTTCGCTTGCAGATAATAGTAAATATAAAATTCTTAAGGAGGAAAAAAGAAAATGAAAAAATTATTACTAATTAGCAACTCAACTCTTCATGGAAGCGGTTATCTTGATCATTGTGCTGGTGAAATTAAAGAATTTCTTGGCGAAATAGAAAATGTATTATTCATCCCATATGCTCGGCCTAGTGGTATGACACATGAAGAATATACAAAAATCGCTCGAGAGCGTTTTAAAAAAATGGGATACAATCTTTCAGGTATACATGAATATGACAATCCAAGAGATGCAGTTAAATCTGCTGAATCAATTTTTATAGGTGGTGGTAACACATTTGTTCTAATAGATGGCTTATATAAAAATAATCTAATAGATATTATTAGAAAAAGAGTGAATGAAGGGATTCCTTATATTGGTACCAGTGCAGGCTCTAATGTTGCATGTAAAAGTATCAAAACAACAAATGATATGCCAATTATCTATCCACCATCTTTTGAAGGATTGAACTTAGTTTCATTTAATATCAATCCTCATTATATAAATCCTGATCCTAATTCAAAACATATGGGTGAAACACGTGAAACTAGAATAAAAGAGTTCCATTTCTATAATGACACTAAAGTTGTAGGTTTAAGAGAGGGGGCAATTCTACTTATAAATAACAAGAACATGACACTTAAAGGCAGCACTGGTGCAAGATTATTCAAAAAAGATGGAAAACAGGAAGAATATAAACAAGGTGATTCTCTAGATTTTCTTTTAAGCTAATGCTCCTCTAGTTTTTTCCTCCCTTAAAACTACAATTTTATTTCTTATTGTTTTGTATAAATGTAAGATAATTCACTATATGTATCTATTAATGTTAATGTTTGATTATCATCAGAAAAAACATAATCATATATAGTTTCATGTGGTGTTCCTGCTATTGACACAGTAATTACTAATTTACCATCTTTTATTTCCCATAACATTAAAAGACCCGAAGATGAACCACTTCCATCAGAGAGAAATGTGATTGTATTATATGACGGCTCAGTGTTTTTCCAAGTCCCTATAAATTTTTCTTCATCAGATTTTTCTGAATATTTCTAAATAACTAAAAGTTTATAAAAATTATCTTAACAATAAAAATGTTAAATTGATAACATATTTCAAAAAAAATTAGCAAAATAAAAAGCAGGAAAGAGTGACTCACTAATATTAAAATATTTTATTAAATGTTCTTCAGTTTAATAGGATCAAACAAGAGTTAAAAATGTACTTGGTAAAGAAAACAACTGTTTTTATATCTAGATTAAATGTGATTATTCAATATTTACCTTTTTAGGCTACATGCAAAAAATACAAGAAGGTTGCATGTGAACTTCGCCCCTATATACTCCTGTTCTACAGCATATAGTATAATATAAATAATTCTGGCTAAATCTCTGTCAATTTGAAATAAAACTGACAGAAAAATAAATTAAAATTAATAGAGTTTTGAAGGTAATTGACTGAAAAATGAAAGAAAATGACATATAATTGACATAATTCAAGAGGAATACATCATATTAACGCGCGGTAAAATTTAATTAGTATCCAACTCCTATTTCTTCCTATTTTAGAGGAATCAGAAATTTAGAAAATAAAAAAGCTTTTGACCAAGGTTAAACCGATTATAGAATCGGTAAGGAACTTGGTCATTCTCCAAATACTGTTAAAAAAAGAAAAAAGATTTACTTAACTGTAAATATCTCTAACTCTCTAATTTTTTTTAAATTTTCATAGTAAGTCCTATTTGCTTCTCTCTTTAAGCGTTCAATTTCAAAATTTAGAATTATTATTGCTTCATCAAAAGTCAAACCATTCTTTGTAGAAAACTCAATACCATTTTTACAGTTTGAAAAATAATAAGAAGGAATTTAATCAATCTCCCTAAAAATTTTATTATATCTTGGCATAATACAAAGGCGACATTTTCACCCACAACAATAATTTCATATCTTAGGATGTTTAATTGTTTTTTGTAAAGCAAATATTCTTTCTTTTCATGATTTCAATAAGAGGAATATTTTACACAATACATAAATAATGGACATTCTATTAATTTTAAAAAATAGACATAAGATTATAATGAAATATAATAATGGACATTTTATAAATATTAATAAATGGCCATTAGAGGTAAATTAAATGAAACGTAAAATGAGAATAGCTGAATTAATGAAAAAACCTCATTATAAGAGCATTATAAATTTAACATTTCATTACACAAAAAAAGGTAAAGCTTTAAGACAACTTCATTACCGTTATGCATTAATTGCAAACCATGACAATATAGAAAACACAGATTTGTTACAAAAAATGAAAAAATTTTTTGCTAATGATTTAGAAAAACTATATACTGATGGAAAAATCATAAAAAATTGTATTACAAGTCGTAAAAATCTTAATAATTTTCTAAATAAACTTTGCTCTCCAAAAAGAAACATACTTGAAAAACGTTCGATAGATAATGAGGACAATAAATTCTATTTAATATCAGGATCTTTTAATGGAGTCATTAATCATGATGCCCTTATCTCATCACTTGATAATTATCCACCTGAAACAGTACATTTAATGTCATCCTCGGATGATTCTATATTACTTAGTGTTTCAGCAGATAAAAAAAATTATTTAACTACTATCTTTGGTTATCTATTAGGTGTCCCATGGGATTTTTTAGATAAATGCAATGAAATAGAAAAAAAAGATTATGATAACATTTGTGAAACTTTGTATTATTATATTGGTTGTTTATCAGTACTCATAAAAAGTAAATATAAAAATATTGAAAATATAGGTTTATTTTTAGAAAGCTCTTTAGATGCAGATAATGACCATAAAAAATAATTATTTTTTTATATAGCTCTTTTAGTTTATTGCTCACACTTACAATCTTGTTTATTTGTTCTGTATGTTCTGTTAAGTCTGGATTTGTTTCAAAAACTGTTAATCTGCGCATTCCCTCGGGTAAATATCACCTATACGATTTTTGTCTCTTTTTCCTTGCCCCGCGACCTAGAGGCTTTTTAGGTTCTTTTCTTCTTGAATCACTAACAAGAAGACTCCGATCTTTATCCAAAAACGCAATTTTTAAACTTGGATCTCCTGTAAACTCCAC
>MUGC01000280.1 GCA_002900535.1 Thermoplasmata archaeon M9B1D
CTTGATGGTGTTGCAAAAACAATTGATAATAAAAAACCAGATATTAAAACACCGATTAAAAATCTGTATTTTGTGGGTGATTGTGTAAAAGCTCCAGGTATCGGTATAAATTGTGCAGTTAATTCTGCAAAAATGCTTTCTGAAGTTCTCTAAAGGAGATACATTATCAAATTTATTAAAATAAAAAATCATTAATTTTAAATAGTAATAACTTTGATACGAGTAAGCAATGAGCAAACCAAAAGTTGAGGATTATCACGACAGGCTTCCTAAGCTCACAATGAAAGAGCCTTACAGTAAAACAAGGCTTTTTTCAAAACAAACTCGTGGTGCAATTGATCTTCTACGTCCATTTACTCTTGCTGCCCCTTTTATCGTTTCGATGTCGGTTATGGTTGCAAGTCTTGTTTTTAATTATAAATATCATGGTATGACTATACCATATGATTGGTGGAGTACAGTTGGGCAAGCAGGTTTTACTATTGCAGTAGTAAATGCTGCGTCAAATGCATTAAATCAAGCAGCAGATGTAAAATCAGATAAAATATCAAAACCTTATCGTCCCATCCCCCAAGGGGTTATTAAAGCAGAAACCGCACAAAGCCTTGCATATATTTTATATCTTTTTGCACTTTTAAGAGCTGTTACAATAAATGCTTGGTTTGGGGCTTTTATATTTTTAATAATAATTTTTACTGTTACATATTCACTTCCACCAAGAATGAAAAAATATGTTTTCATAAATCAAATATGGATCGCGGTACCACGGGGAATGTTTGGAATACTTGCATCTTGGAGTGTATTTGGCTCAAAATACTTATTTACAGACGCCACGCCCTTCGTTATCGGTGCAATTGCAACAACATATTTAATTGGCGGAATGGCAACTAAAGACATTACAGATAGTGAAGCAGATAAAGCAACGGGAGTTAAAACGCTAATAAACACTATAGGCCTCAAGCAAACAGCGCTTGTTAGTTTTCCATTTATGTTATTTCCATTTATCTTCCTATTCATGTTTATTAGACAAGATTGGTTAAAAACTTATTTATGGCCACTTAGCCTATTTGCATTATTTAGTCTTTTTGTTTTCTATTTAATGATAAGAAGCACTGAAAGTAAGACCCTTGAAAATGTTCAAGCGTGGTCAATGATGTATGTAGAGTATATATTTTTTGCATTATTTTTTTCAGTACTTACAATTTTCAGCGATGTGCTCCCATTTTAATTATTATATTAAGTAAAAATTAATATATATGAAGCTTTTTCCTGTTAAACATGGATAAGAAAAAATTATTTTTAGAGCTACCTTGTGAACTTATTGAAAAAATCGACAGATTTAATCAAATGGGTGATAGATCAGTTTATATTACAGACCTTTTAGAAAAACAACTCCATAGTCAAAAAATAAATGAGATAGATACGACAATAAGAATTGAAGATCCAAACAAACTAACAGGCGAAATTGATCTATTTAACAATGAAGGAGAATCCATAGGGAGATTTAACATAAACACACTTGAAGGATTTCAGGAACTAGCAAGAACTATACAGAAAGTATCTGAGGATCCATTAGTAAGATTTAAAGTAGGACAATGGTTGTAAAAAATTAATTTTTCTTGATACCATATCAGTTAAAGAAATTATATAATTTAAAGCTTAGTTCGTATCTTTCTGATGAGAATATATAGATAGAGGGTTTATTTCAAATAAACAATGATCTTGAATATATATTTTTACATTTTCTGCAATTTTTAAAAAACTACAAAAATAACTTTTGGTAAACTCTGAATAATAAATAGGTATGTCGGGGGCGGGATTTGAGCCCGCGGCCTCCTGATATCTTAGCGTAAAGCTAAAATTTTATTAATCGAACCCTTTTAGCTGAGCTTATGAGTCAGGCGCTCTAACCAGGCTGAGCCACCCCGACAAGATGATTGAATAGCGAATATAAACTTTCTTTATAAAAACTTTCTAAATAAAATTTTCACTAATTGCTAAATAATTTTTACCACGAAGAAAAATTGTTTTAATGTTTTCATTTTTAGCTTTTTTTCTTATTTCTTTATCATTTGAAAAAACAATTCCATTAT
>MUGC01000281.1 GCA_002900535.1 Thermoplasmata archaeon M9B1D
CAGCTTTATCTTTCTCAGAAAGAGTAAATAATATATCTTCTTTTGAAAGATTTTTAACATGACCCCAAAATGTATCAGAAATTACTTTTTCATGAGAAAGGCGAGAAATAAGAGCCGATTGCTCAGATCTTTCTACCGCACCCAATGGTGGCATATATGTCATTTGATCCCAGCCAAGTAGTGCTGAAACACCTCCAAGAGTAGACAATTCCTTTTGTTCTTTGTAGATAAAATCAAGAGATTCTTTCATAGTTTATACCTCAATCTCAATTCCAATAGGACAATGATCGGAACCTAATACTTCCTGCAATATAAAGGCGTTTTTAACATATTTCATAAATTCTTTATTTACAAAAAAATAATCAATTCTCCAGCCTACATTTCTTTCACGAGCTCTAGTTTTCATATCCCACCAACTATATCGTTCAGATTGCTTGTTAAACTCTCTAAATGTATCAATATAGCCATGGTCAATAAATGTATCAATCCATGCACGCTCAATAGGTAAAAAACCTGAAATTTTCTCATTTTCTTTTGGACGTGCAAGATCTATTTTTTTATGTGCTGTATTAAAATCACCACATACAACTATATTTTTCCCTTTGGCTTTTAGATTATCAGCATAAGCAAGAAATGTATCATAGAAATCAAGTTTATAATCAAGTCTCTCCTGATTTTTTTTACCATTAGGAAAATAGATATTAAAAAGTATGAATTTTGAATATTCTGTTATAAGTATTCTCCCTTCTCTGTCAAATTTTTCAATTTCAAAACCCATTTTTACATCCAAAGGTTTTTGCTTTGTATATGTTGCAACTCCACTATAGCCTTTTTTCTCAGCGGAATTTATGTACAAATGATAATTAGGTGTATTTCTAAGATGTGATGGCAATTGTTCTTTTTGTGCTTTTATCTCTTGCAAACATATAATATCTGGTTTTTCCTTTGTAAACCATTGAAAAAAACCTTTTCTATCTACTGCTCGAATGCCATTTACATTCCATGATAAAACTTTCATAATATAATATGAATAAATAATATAGTGATAAGATTAATCTTTTAGTTATCAATAAGGGTTAGTCGTAATAGGTGAAATAAATGAAACATGTACATTATACTGATGTTGAGTTAGAAACACCTGCCGAAGAAGGAATAAAAGATGTAAAGGTGCGTTGGGTTATATCAGAAAAAGATGGTGCAAAAAATTTTGCAATGCGTGTTTTCGAAATACAACCAGGTGGATACACTCCACTTCATCAACATGATTGGGAACATGAAATATTTGTCCTTCAAGGTAATGGTGTTACAAAAGATAAAAATAATGAAAAAGCTTTCAAGCAAGGAGATGTATTTTTTGTACCTCCGATGGAATGGCATCAATTCGTAAATACAAGTGATAATGTATTAAAAATAATTTGTTTAGTACCATATAAGAAGTAGTTTACTGTGATCTGAATATGAGGAGAGACATAGGAAGAAATATCCTAGACTTAATTGGTAATACACCTATGGTTAGGATTAACAAACTTAATCCAAATCCAAAAGTAAGTATTTATGCAAAACTTGAGGGAAACAACCCTGGAGGCAGTATTAAGGATAGAATAGCTTTTAAAATGATTGAACAAGCAGAAAAAGAAGGTAAACTAAAACCCGGAAAAACAATAATTGAACCTACCTCAGGAAATACAGGAATCGGTCTAGCCATGGTTGGAGTTTTGAAAGGCTATAAAGTCGAAATCGTAATGAGCAAAGCAGTATCACATGAAAGAAGAATAATAATGAAAGCGTTTGGTGCAAGTATTGTATTAACACCAGCCGAAATGGGCACCGACGGGGCAATAATGGAAGCACACGCACGCGTTCAAATGGCCCCTGACAAATATTTTATGCCAGACCAGTTTTCAAATCAATATAATAAAATAGCTCATTATGAAACAACAGCACAGGAGATATGGAAACAAACAAATGGCCAGGTTGACTATTTCGTTTCAGCAATTGGTACATCTGGAACAATTATGGGAGTAGGAAAATACCTAAAAGAGTACAATCCAAATGTAAAAATTGTATGTGCTCATCCTGTAAAAGGCCAT
>MUGC01000282.1 GCA_002900535.1 Thermoplasmata archaeon M9B1D
ATAGAACAATATTCTACTCCATTATCTGCAATTGAAAAGGTATATGATACAATTATGTTATATCAAATTGAATTAAACAGAGCATATGAAATAATTATGGAAAACAAAGATTTTCATATTTTAGCAGAAATTGAAGATGTAATTGAAACACATAATGAATATGTTAAAAAGGTAATTCTTTGGAAAGACATAGTTGAAAAATATGGCAGTGACCCAATGATGGATGTAGCAATGAAAGAATATGCATAGGAGGAACTAATATGATTAATCGTGGAACTCCTAAGAATGTCGATGATTATATTTTGGCAGATGTAGAATTAACTTTGGATTTACACTTAAATGGATTTGCTCCAAAATATATTGATAATAATGGTACTTATTTTATTAAGACTAAAGAAATACTAGAATTTGTGGAAAGGAGGACTAAGGTTGGATAACGAAAACATTAAGCAGTTCTCCATAAATGATATTCAAATGTTTAGAGCAGATGAAGATGTAGATTTTATGCATGTAAAAATATGGGCACTTGGAGATGGGAATAACAGTCACCACAACCCAATATCTACAGAAGTATTAACCAGAGATGCTGATACTATATTAGGAAAATTTTTAATAGCAAAATTTGATAAATATGAAAACGATGTAACTACTCATGTACCAAATCAACAAATTTTAGGATATGTGCCACCTAATCAAGAAGTAAAAATAGAAGAAAAAGATGGTAAAAATTTTATTACAGTTGACGGATTAGTCTCTAAAATATATGCAACAGATGTTGTTAATATGTTTAGAAATGGGATTAGCCAAAGAGAAGTAAGTTGTGAATTTAGTTGTCAGGAAAGTGATGTAGTTGATGAAAATGGTGATACTCCAATACTTAGATTTTTTATTCATGGAATTACTTTTTTAGGATTAAAATATCATGCAAGTTCTGCTGGGTCTGAGGTAAAAGTTATGCAATTTGCAGAACAATTTGAAAATAATAATAACCTTAAATCATTTGCAGAAAAGAGGATGAAACAGTTGAAAGAAGAAGAAAAGAATTTGGTTTCTCATCCGATGGATAAATCAAAAGAAGCATTAGATACATCAGATTGGAATGGGGATAAGGCAAAAGATGATTTATTAAAAGAGAAAAACTATTTGACGCTTGCAAAGAGTGTTTGTTTACAATTGGAAGATGGTTGGAAAGACCGTAAAAAGGGTTCTTTAAAGTATCCAGTTATGAATTTGAAAAATGGTAAGTGGGTTTATAATAAAGAAGGGTTAGATAGTGCGGATTCATATTCTGAACAACACGACCCAGCGGTTCAAAAAAAGGTTACAGAAATAAAAAAGAAACTAGGATTATATAAGGAGGAGAGTATGGCTGATATAGAAGAAAAGAAGTTTACTGCCGAAGAAGATGTAGTAATGGAGGCAGAAACCAAAGAAACTAAAAAGCCAGAAGAAGATAAAGCTAAAGAAGAAGAGAAAGAAATGGGCTGTCATATGGAAGAAGAAAAGAAATTTTCACTTGATGCCTATGTAGACTCTGGTGCAATGCTGGCTTTATTAGAAGCTGAAACAGAAACATACAAAGGATTAGCTAACAAAGTAATGAAAGAAATGTCTGCCGAAGATATTGTAATGGAGTTTGTTAAAGTAGTAAAAGAAAGAGATGAACTTAAAACAGAGAAAGACAAAGAAGAAAAGGATAAAACTGAAAAGAAATTTATGTCAATTATGGCAGAATATAAAGAGGGATTATCTACTGACAACTTTGTAAAGTTATATGAAGAAGGAAAGATTCTTAAATTTGAAGAGCTTGATGGCTTTGTAAATAAGATTAAATCATTTGCAGAAGAAGTTGAGAAAAAAGAAGACGATAGAATCTTTAAATTCGCTGGAACAGATAATAGTATCAAAGAACATGTAGATGAAGATGTTTTTGATAGAATAAAGAAGAAATAAAAAGGAGAATAATAAATTATGGCATACGGAATTTTAATTGAATCAGAGATTCAAGCAAAAGATATTGACGCATTAAATAAAAGTGCGATTTCAGCTATTGATGTAGCTGGTGGTGGATTAGTTGTATTAACA
>MUGC01000283.1 GCA_002900535.1 Thermoplasmata archaeon M9B1D
AAGCCTAGGTAATTATACTACATTAAGTGATGGTTCTTACTTGTTCAATGATTTGAGACCAGGAGACTATAATACATATACTTTAAGTGTTAAAACAGAAGAATATCAGGCTGATGTTACAACAACAGTTACATCAAATACAACAAAAACACAGAACATATCATTAGAACTAGTTCCTGTAACAGTAAGTGGTAGTGCTTTCTATATGGATAACGGGATTAATGGGGTTAATATTGATTTTAGCGTTAACGAATCTGTTGATAGAAATACAGCAGAAGAGGCAAGTGCTACAACTGATGAAAATGGAAAATACAGTATTGATCTAAAACCAGGATCATACAATATTTCAATTATAAAAACGGATATTACTAGTGGTTCTATAATATACGTTCTTGAAGGTGAAACATTAGTATTAACAAAAGGTCAAAAACCTGTTATAAAAGATTTCATTCTTGAGAAAAAATCAGTAACAGTTAATGGTGTAACAACTGCTAGCGGTAAAGCAATTGAAAATGTAACTCTTGACTTTGTAGTTGACTATACTATTAGTAATAATACAGCAGTAGGAACATACATAATTTCTGATCAGGATGGTTTATATACTGTTGAGTTAACCCCTGGATCATATAATGTTACAGGTCGAAGTGAACAATATACAGAGAATGGTGTAAATTATACATATACAGGATATAAACTTGTAACTGTTACTGAAGAAAATATACCAACTGGTATTACATTTAACTTTGATACACTAGTAAGAACTGAAGACTAATCATTGGGTTAAAACCACAAAATAAATTGGTTTTAACCAAATTTTATTTAATTATTTTGTAAATACTTGTTACTCATGTTTAACTTGGATGACGGGAAAAAAGCTGTTGTTTATGCAAGACAAGTAATAGAGGCATATGTAAAAAATAAAAGTATCACTAAATCAAATCTTGATGGAGTTTTTTTGAGAAATCAAGGTGTCTTTGTAACTATTCATACTTACCCTGAACATGATTTAAGAGGGTGCATCGGTATACCATTTCCGGTTATGCCTCTTAAGGATGCAATTGCTGAAGGGGCTTGTTCTGCTAGTCATGATCCACGTTTTCCGCCATTGGATATCATTGAACTTGACAATATTATAATTGAAGTAACAATCCTTACAAGGCCACAGGTTCTTGAAGTTGAAACCCCTCAGGAATATCTCAATAATATTGTTATTGGTCGAGATGGTCTTATTGTTGAACAGGGTTTTTACAAAGGTTTATTGCTACCTCAAGTACCCGTTGAACAGGGATGGGATAAAGAAGAGTTTCTTAGTCAAACTTGTATAAAAGCAGGGCTTTTACCTGATTCATGGTTAGATAAGTCAACAAGGATATCTTTTTTTAGAGGTCAAGTGTTCACTGAAATTAAACCTAGAGGAGAGATAAAGGAGAAGAAACTTGATGGATCTTGTTGTTGAAGGAAAAGCTTACTATAGGGGTAGTTTTGAAAATTGCTGCATAGGAGTTAAAAATGGAAAAATAGCAGAAATTAAAAAAACTCTAAAGGGCGATAAAAATATAAATTTTGGAACTAAACTTATTCTACCATCTGGTGTGGATCTTCATGTTCATTTTCGTGATCCTGGAATGACTCATAAAGAGGATTTTAGTAGTGGCTCTCTAGCGGCTGCTTTTGGCGGCATTAGCTGTGTTTTTGATATGCCTAATACTATTCCTCAGACCACCAGTGTTGAGGCATTATCTGATAAAATAGATTCTGCTGAGAAAAAATCTTTTGTTGATTTTGGAGTATATTCTGGAATTACAGATAATAATCTTTCAAAAATTGAAGTACTTGGCAAAAGATGCAATGGCTTTAAGATTTACCTAGGTAGTACAACTCTTTCTTTGTTATATGATAAAAATAAGATACGTGAGGCGTTAGATCTTGTTGGAATATCTGGTAAACCTGTTTTTTTTCATTGCGAAGATGAAGAATGTTTAATTCAACATAAAAAAACCAAGTTGAATTTATCTGATCATATGCGTTTTAGACCAAGCATATGTGAAGAGATTTCTATTAAAAAAGTAATCGAAGAT
>MUGC01000284.1 GCA_002900535.1 Thermoplasmata archaeon M9B1D
GCACTCACTTCGTGTTTATTATTTACACTAACTTAGGTAATTTTTTTACAAGGATTTTTCATCCCATCTCTGATCCCTTTTATTACCAGTTTTTATATGGAGTAGAGGCTAATAAATGTTCCTATTAAAAAACCCATTTTTTAAGTTATTTTCCCAATTTTTAATTAAAAAACTGTTAAAAATAAAAATCCACATTATACGCTGAAAATTTTAGAAGAAAAAACATGTTATCCAATTGTTGCGGATCCTCATATAGAAAAGTCCTACTTATATTAATTGAATATTGAAACTTTGGTTTTTAGTAAACTCTAAAACCTATGCACTTATTTCATTTATGTGGAGTTTGGGTTCTGGTGATTATAAACGCTGATTTGCATATTCATTCTCGTTTTTCAGGTGCAACTAGTGAAAAAATGAGCATCCAAACTATTAGTCTCGAGGCTCATCGTAAAGGTGTAAATGTTGTTGCAACTGGTGATTGTCTTCATAGCGGTTGGTTAAAAGAAATAAGTCAATGTAACGTGATTGATGAGGGTACCTTTGAGCTTAATAGTACACGTTTTATTTTGAATACAGAAATTGAAGCACAGAAACGTGTTCATCATCTTTTGTATTTTCCAAGTGTAAGTGCTGTTTGGGATTTCAAAGAAAGAATTAAATTTATATCCAAAAACCTTGAAACCGATGGCCGACCAAACGTTGATATAAGTGGTGAAGAACTTGCTCAAATTGCAAAAGATCTAGATATTTTAATCGGTCCAGCTCATGCTTTTACACCTTGGACTGCGATGTATGCTTATTATAATTCTCTTGATGAGTGCTACGGAAAACTTTCAGAATATATTAGTTTTGTTGAATTAGGACTCAGCGCAGATTCTAATTTTGCTGATAAAATAAAAGAACTTCATCGTCTTACATTTTTAACAAACTCTGATTGTCATAGCCCTCATCCTGTTCGTCTTGCCCGTGAGTTTAATCGCTTTGAAGTTGGTGATGCAACTTTTAAAGAAATTAAAAAAGCAATATTGCGAATTGGTGGGAATAAACCAGTTTTGAATGTTGGATTGCCACCACAAGAAGGTAAATATCATGAATCTGCTTGTATGTCATGTTTTACTCATTATACACTTGAGGAAGCAACTCAGCGTCGTTGGAAATGTAGATGTGGTAAAAGGATTAAAAAGGGTGTAAAGGATCGTATTAGTGAGATGGCTGATTTCACTATGCCAATTCATCCCGGTCATCGCCCTAGATATATTCATTTAATTCCTTTAGCTGAAATTATTACAAAAGCAATAGGTCAACATAATCCATTTACCCAAACCGTTACAAAACGTTGGAATGAACTTGTTGATGCATTTGGTAGTGAAATAAATGTTTTAGTTGATGTTGATATTGGTGATATTTCAAGGATTACTGCACCGGCAATTACTGAAGCGATACAGGCTTTTCGTGAAAATAAAGTTATAATTCGTCCAGGTGGTGGGGGGGAATACGGAAAAATTGAACTTCCACACAAAGAAGAATTAGCTGAATTGCAAATAGGCCAAAGTGATGTTCAAACAAGTTTAGTTGATTTTTAAAGGTGAAATTTTGGATTATAAAAAAGCTTCATATGAGATTGAAAAAATTGTTTCAAAATCAAAAAATGTTTTAAAAGATGTTGTTTGTTTTCTTTACAAAAATTTTGATTATTATAGTTGGATTGGAATCTACCTTGTTAAAGATAATAATTTGATACTTGGTCCATGGTGCGGTTCTCAAGCAACGGAACATAAAAAAATACCGATTGGAATAGGAATATGTGGTTCTGCGGCAAAAACTGGTAGAACAGAAATCATTGCTGATGTAAATTCTGATAGCAGATATCTTTCTTGTTTTGTATCAACAAAATCTGAAATAGTTGTACCAATTAAAAAAGAAGGCAAGATAGTCGGTGAGATTGATATTGATTCAGATGTTGATAATGCTTTTAAAAAAGAAGATAAATTTTTTTTAGAAAAAATTGCAGATATGCTCAGCGAGCATATCTAACAAAATATTTTTTTTCAGCACTCAAGATCTTCATCATCTGTTAATATTTTCTATCCCATTACATTCCAAATAGCGTTTTTCCAAATATCTCTAATATTTATTATTTTTAAATCAACTAATTTTTCTCCTCTATTATTAATTATTAATCTAGTATTTTTTGTTTTTCCTATTAAAACAAATGATATCTTTTTTTCGTTTAGTTTTTCTTCAAATGCTTTTTCTTTTCCTTTTTTTGATTCAATAATCCATCTAGTATTTGATTCAGAAAATAGTTTAAAATCAGAGCGTAAGTCTTTACCCACATTCGTTAAATCAACCTCACAGCCTATATCTCCACCTATTGCCATTTCTGAAAGACAAACCGCAATTCCCCCCTCAGATATATCATGACATGATGCAACAAAACCTTTAGAAATTGCAGATAAAATACCATCCATGCATTTTTTTAAAAAATCGATATCTATTTTTGGAACAACACCCTCATCAATTCCAAGAATTCTGTAGTATTCAGATCCACCCATCTCTCTTTCTGTTTCTTTTCCAACAATATAAATAGAGTTTCCTTCTGATTTAAAATCAGCTGTTACAGATTTTCTAACATCGTCCACAATACCAACACCCATAATTTGAGGTGTTGGGGGCACACCAGTCTCAATTGATTCATTGTAAAAACTTACGTTTCCACTCATAAATGGGAGATTAAGTTTTTTTGCAGCATCGCCAAGACCACGACAAGCTTCATAAAATTCTCCCATTTTTTTAGGTTTTTCAGGGTTTCCAAAGTTAAGACAATCAAGAAATGAATCAGGTTTTGCTCCAACACTAACGAGATTGCGACATGTTTCATCAATTGCAGAAACGGCGCCCCAATATGGGTCACGTTCCATAAAACGAGGATTAATATTTGCTGTTACTGCGAGACCACGATAAGATTCTTCAAGTGGTTTTAAAACAGTCGCATCACCATGGGTTTCGTAATTTATTTTACCCTGAAGAGGTTTTATTACGGTGTTTCCACGAACTTCATGGTCATATTGACGTATAACCCATTCTTTTGATGCAATATTATGACTTGATAGAAGTTTTTTTAAAATGTCATTTAAATCTGGAATATCAAAATCTTTATCATAAAGTTTCGATTGTTCTGGAGAAGCATAGGGCCTTTTACAGTTATCATAAATAGGTCCGCCTGTGTAAAAATCCATGTCCATTTCAAGGATTTTTATACCCTTATAAATTACGCGAGTAATTTTCTCAGGAATTACTTTTCCAACGACTGCCGCTGTTACATCCCATTGTTTGCAAATATGAAGTACTTTGTTAACGTTTTCTGGTGCAACAAGAAACATCATTCTTTCTTGACTTTCTGAAACCCATATTTCCCATGGTGAAAGCCCCTCTTCTTTTAGTGGTATATAATCAAGAAAGATTTCCGCTCCAAAACCTGCAGCATATGCAAGTTCTCCGGAAACACATGAAAGACCACCACCGCCAAAATCTTTTAAACCTTCTAAAAGACCTTTCCGGTTACATTCAAGAGTAACATGAATTACTGGTTCTTTTGTAATCGGGTCACCAACTTGAACCGCAGATCTGCTACTTTCTTCGCTATCATCTGTAAGTTCAGCTGAGGCAAATGTTACACCATGTATTCCATCACGACCGGTTTTACCACCAACGTAAATATAAATGTTTCCTGGTGCTTTTGCACAGCTATGTATAAGTTCACTTTTTTTCATTATACCAATGCAGCCAACGTTTACAAGGCAGTTACCGGTGTACCCTTTATGGAAA
>MUGC01000039.1 GCA_002900535.1 Thermoplasmata archaeon M9B1D
AGGGGTAGTAAGAATAATATGAATAAGGAAAATCTACTGAAAGATGCAGGTGTTATACTTATAGCATTGTTTTTGCTTTCAACAACCATGACGACATCTAGCGCTGGAGAACCTGAAGGAGCAGTATTGGAAGTTACTACAGATAAAGCTCTGTATACCCTTGGTGAACCTGTTACAATATTTTTAACAAATATAGGCGATGAAACACTAAATGCTGGCGGTCCAACAATTACTATACATGACAGCGAGGATCAAATTGTTTATCAAGAAGCTTGTTATTGCTGGTATGAACTTGAACCAGGAGAATACGTAACCTGGCCGGCATGGGACCAAACAAATCAACAGGGAGAACAAGTTCCAGTTGATTATTATATCGTTGAAGGATTTCTCTCTGGCTTCAATGAGAACTATGTTGATGACGCTACATTTTACATCTCTGACGATGATAATTCCTCTCCACCAAATAATCCAGATACACCTCTAGGTCCAACAGAGGGTGAAGTAGGAGTATCATATACCTACAGTACTTCAACAAATGACCCTGATGGTGACATGGTCAGATATGGCTGGGAATACACAGGCGATAACAGTGTAGAAAAATGGACAAATCTTTATAATTCTGACACACCATGTAATATACAACTAGTTTTTGATGACCCTGGTACATATTCTTTAAGAGTTATAGCAAAGGATGAACACGGTACACAAAGTGATTGGTCACCAGCATTAAGCGTAGTTATAGAAAATGGAGCATTTATTGTTGATGCAGATGGTCCATATCATGGAAATATTATGGACGATATAGAGTTTGACAGCACGGTAACAGGTGGAATTCCACCCTATGAGTATTTATGGGATTATGGAGATGGTAATACATCCAGTGGTGATCCACATCCTACACATAACTATGGAAATGCTGGTAACTACACAGTAACATTAACTGTAACAGATAATGAAAACAATACAGCAAGTGATACCACTTGGACATATATCAATGCACCACCAAATACACCAATTATAACTGGTAAAACAAATGGTAAAGCTGGAGTAGAATATGAATACGAGATATACATTGAAGACCCTGATGGTGATGATGTTGACTATTGTATTGATTTCGATGATGGTTTCGTTCCAAGATTGAGGGGTTGGTATTCCCCCTCACCTTTAACATTAAAACATAACAAGTCTTGGGATCACAGAGGAACTTATACAGTTAGAGCAAAAGCAGTGGATGAGCATGGTGCTGTAAGTGACTGGGGAACACTTGAAGTAAGTATGCCAAAAGATAAAAAAACCATAGAAAATACTGATTCAAAAATACAGATTAATAAAGATAAACAACTTGTTTTTTTAAATGGTAAATGTAACAGATACTCTGGTGATGGAACATGGTTGCATATTGGACCAATATGGTGGATAAATGGAACATTTAGTTTTGACTTATACAAAAACATTCTTTTAATTGCCAATGGTACAATACAACACATTGAAAACTCAGCTTGTATTACTTTTACTAATTTTAAGGGATACGCTCCTGGTTTTTTATTGGTTTTAAAAGTTTTAATTCCAGGTACCTATATTAGAGTTTTTGGTATATGCGACAGTTATAATATCAATGAATTATAATTCTTAACCATTATCCGCTTTCTTTTTGTTAATATTTGAAATTTTATATTCAACTGGGAGATTTGAACCATCTTTTTATTATCAAAAAAACTAGTTTACCGGGCTGTTGAAATATTTTAAGCTTCAGGGGCGAAATATTTATAACATGGTAAACACTTAAAATAATGCCGGGGGTTATATGAAGAAATTAAATCAAAGCATAATAATAGCTTTATTATTATTGATAGGTAGTACTGGTTTTACAAGTGCAATAAGCTTATTAGATAATAACCTTCTAGGAGTATCAACACAGACAACAAGTGGCGAATATGATTTGCAGTGGATTATGGAATATGGTAGTAGCCCTTGGACAGATGCACGTTATCAAGGACCCCAACCAATTGGTGATTGTGACAACGATGGTAAAAACGAGCTTCTTATCAGTGGACGTGATGCATCTATAAGGGTTATGGAATGGTCAGAATCAGAGCAAATCTATGAAGAAACTAATGTTCTCCATAGTCCGTTTTATAAAATTTTTATGTTTTTAAATCGTTATAATGATAGTGTTAACCCGCCAGATGCTGGCGGTATGGCAATTGGTGATCTCACAGGTGATGGTGAAAATGAAATTGCAGCAACCTGGTATTCCACTATTTATAAATATATTGGTGGAAAATATCGAATTATAGGTTTTAACCCTTACATTTTTTGGAATGGTGGTGGTAGCGCGGATTGCTATATCGGTGATTGTGATAATGATGGACAAAACGAAATGATATTAAGCGGTGGTTCAACTTGGCATGGTAATCAAGAAATGGCTGAAATCGTGGTTTTTAAATGGAATGGTTGGAGACTTGTAAAATATGCAGAATACAATGATCCTAGTGTTAGTGGCTATGTTTACATGTCTGGACTAGGTGACGTTGATTATGATGGTGAAAATGAAATTGTTTGCGCATATTCAAACAGGGTCATGGTTTTAAACTGGGATGCTCAAAACAGTATGTTTGTTCCTACGAATATATATCAACAATATGGACAAGATTTTACTTTTGGTGTTGTCTGCAAAGATTGTGATAATGATGGTAAAGCAGAAATCCTTCTGAGCTATTACAGTCCTCGTGTTACAATTTTTAAATGGGATGGAGCTGATTATCAGATACAATTTGATAAAACATGGCCTAATGGTGAACCAGTCATAGAAGGAATAGATGTTGGTGATACTGATGATGATGGATTAAACGAAGTTGCAGTGGGAGCAGGCCAAACATATATTTTACAGTGGAATGGTACAACCTATGTTGAAGAAGCTGTGCTTCCAACATTTGGTTGGATGGCAGTAGTCTGCATCGGTGATTGTGACAACGATGGTAAAAACGAAATCAACGCAGGAAACGTTGATGTTGAACCAGGGCAAAAATTCACAGAATGGGTTTTTAAATACGAATGGAAAACCTAAAAAATGAAATAAATCTTATCAGGGTACTTACATTGTTTATTATGAAAAATTTTAGAATTTTTAAAAATAAAACAGAAGAAAATGTTTCCAAACAGAAAGTTTCTGCATCAGTTGAATGGCCAGATTATGTAATAGAACTTAAGGACTCGAATTTTAATGAATTCATAGGAAAATATCCATTATCCCTTGTTGATTTTTGGGCACCTTGGTGCAGTCCCTGCAAGGCTATGGCTCCTAGGCTTAGACGATTATCAAAAATTTATAAAGGAAAAGTAGCTTTTGGAAAAATCAACACACAACAGTATCAAGATATTGCTAAAAAATATAAGATTTCTAGTATTCCACATTTAATAGTTTTTAGATTTGGAAATAGAGTTTCTAATATTTATGGTTTAAAATCAGTTGGTGATATTAAAAACAATATTGAAAATTTTCTAAAAAAGTAGGAGTAAAAAATTAGTATAGAAATGATTAATTTTTTTACATAACCAATTTAAGTAACTTAACTCATTTCTTTCTTTTTTGCAAGTAGTTTATCTATTTCTTTTTCAATTTCTTCAGACCCATCTTTTTTAGTTTTAGAAGTCTTTTTACGTTTACTTTTTTTATCACTTTTTATTTTTTTAGCTTTTGTCTCTGCCTTTTTTTTGTTTTTCTCAGCTTTATCAATAACAATTTTAGAAACAATTAATATTGAAAAAGCAAAAATTATCATAATCAATATTATCCATTTAGCTTCAATTATAAAATTACCCGTATTATCTGTTGTTAAAGATCCATATTGACTAAGTTTATTTGTTGTAAAATTATATGTATAATCCCATTCACCATCATCATTTATATCAATTAAATAATCTCCATCTTTTTTTTCAACTAGTGTTTCAATCCCTGTTGTCTCACGATAAAACACATCATATGTACCATTTCCATTTTTATCAATTAGATAACCAAGTGAACCACATTTATATGCATTAATTTCTACCTTGTATAGCTGTGCTTCAGAGGTTGCATTGTTTTCATCTAACGTGTAAACTGTTATAACATAGACTCCACCAATCATCCATGTATGATTTATGTAAAACTCAGTGCTACTATTTACAAACAATGATACTTTGTTGTTTGTTCCATCACTCCAGTTGAAAACGTATTGCACTAGGTCACCATCTATATCAGATGAGTTTGCGGAAAAATTAATTGATATATTCACAACACCTGTTGTATTACCTTTTATTATTGGTTTTCCTGGAGGATTATTAGGTTTTGCTGTAATTAATGCAAATGTTTCAGTTGTATTTGTTGCACCAAGGTTATCTGTAACTTTTAATGTTACCGTATAGTTACCCTCTTTACTATATGTATGTGTTGGAGTTTGTAATTCACTTCTTGCACCATCTCCAAAAGTCCAAAACCAGGATTCTATAGATCCATCTGGATCATAAGAATCAGATCCATCAAAAAAGATTTCAACACCTTCTATCTCATAATAAGGCCCACCAGCGTTAACAACAGGTAACTCGTTTTCTTCTAATGTTTCATTTGTTTCATCATCTTCAGATTCTTCCTCTTCTATTGCGATTGTTGCAGTCGCTGTGTCTGTGTCTTTAAGTTTGTAATCATCTTCAACAGTTAATGTCACAGTATATGTTCCAGCTTGACTGTATTCATGTTTTACTTTTTTACCAAAATCAGATATTCCATCTCCAAAATCCCAAATGTAATAAAGGATAAATCCATCGCTATCATAACTATTGCTTGCATCAAAATTTATTGTTTCATTGGTGTATGCGTAATAATGACTATTTTTTATAACAGCAACTGGTATAGATAGATTATTTGGTAAGGCAAGAGGATAATCATCCTGGTTGCTACCCCCAATAATGTCGTATGGTTTGTCAATTATCCCGTTGGAGTCATTATCATATGCTCCCTCGCTTGGTTCATCATAACAAAGCCAGTAGTTACCCCTCTGCAGATCCATATTGTACCATGTGTTATTACCTTGATCAAAAACATTGTCATAATTTGTTAAAAAGTTATTCTTATAAAACGTGTTATTTGTGATAATTTCACCATTTTCAATATATATATCATAGCCTTCTGAATCATAAATTATACAATCAACAACAAGCATATTTTTTACTTCTCCAGCAGAAGGTATAGCAATTCCTGCTGTTTCGATATCTTGATCTGAATTTAAACCATTATAGTATATTTCACAGTTTTGAATTTTGTTACAATTCGCAGATGAATACTCGCCCCCTTCGTTATATGTGTTTATGCCGATACCGCTATAACCATTTTCAAATATCTGACAGTTTGATACAATGTTATTGTTTGTTTGTTGTCCAGCGTTTTGTGCATATATCAGTACTCCATATCCATCGTTATCATATATTATGCAGTTATCGACTATGTTGTTATTTGCAACATTATTTTCTGATCCACTATTATAACTCCAAATAAAAACACCATTAGAGTTGTAAATATCGCTTGTAGGTGATCCAATAATTGTAAATTCTTTGATTGTTATGTTATTGTGGTTTAGAATTAAAATTGCATTTTTATTTGTATTACTTGCATCAATAATAGTATAATCTTCGTCTTCACCAAGAAGCGTTATTCCATCTTTATTTATTTCAATATTTTCGGAGTAAAAACCTTTTTTTACAAAAATTGTATGTCCCGATATTGTATCAGTATCGTCTATTGCATTTTGAATTGTTAAAGATATCTCTCCTGTGTTTTGATTAACTATTGAGGGATAAAAGTGCATTAGGGGACACCGGTCGGTTACACTGTTATCTGTGTATTTTGTGTCACCGATTCCATCACTGTTTAAATCAACCCCTTGGTAATCATCCCAGTAGTTTCCTATTGTTCCATTGTCCCATATATTTTCATCATTGTTTAATGCATTATATTCATCGTTGTCAACAAAGTTGTTTAGATAAATTATATTGTCTTTACAATTACTATTAATTAAAACGCCTTTGTCGTTTTTTGTTATATTTGAATATTTTATAGATGCATTATTTGAGTGATCGTCTATTTTTACACCGTATACGTTGCCAAATATTTCTGCGTTATTAATATCTATACTTGTTGAATTATAAATTAAAATTCCTGAGTCGAGGTTATCATATGTTTCACTGTTATTAATGGTTAAGCTAATTGATCCTATTATGTGTAAACCATCAAAATCATTACTATGTATCTTGTTAGTTATTATATCTATATTTTCAGTATTAAAAAGGTTTATTCCATTTTGTTTATTATTGGAAATTTCACAGTTTTTAATTACCACACTGTCGGAGTTTTTGCAATAAATTCCATTATAATTTGAATTAGTTATTTTTACATCTAAAAGTGTGATGTTGTTTTTACTATCTATTAGAATAGTTGAATTTTCAGATGATGCGCTTGAGTCAATAATCGTATTTTCTTGTCCGTCTCCTTGAATAATTAAATTGTTTTTTGTAATGTTTACTGTTTCAAAATAAATTCCACTATAAATATGGATTGTATCGCCTTCTTCGGCGTTGTTTATTGCCTCTTGAATACTGCTATAATTTCCTGTGTCTCCAACATAGATTGTATCACTTTTTACAGTTTGTATTTTAATCTGAGGGGTAATTGTAAACATTGATACAAGAAGAATTATACTTGTAATTATAGCTATTTTTTTCGTTTAAACTTCCCCCATCTTTATCTAAACAATTATCCTATATCATATTTTAATTTAATTTTTTATTAATAAGCTCATCAATTTCTTTTTCTATATTTCCTATTTCCTTTGTTTTAATTTTTGTCTCAGATTTCCTTTTATCAGTTTCCGTTTTCTTTGGTTTCGACTTATTTTCCGTCTGCATTTCTTTTTGTTTTTTGGGTTTATACTTTCTACGTATCGCTAAATACGAAATTATAACTATTACTAATATCACAACTACTATTGCTAAAATTATTTCAGGTTCTAGTATCAGTGTAAATGCCACCTGGTTCTGTTGCTCCCCAGTAATATCTTCACTTGTATATTTCATGAGGTCATATGTTATAGGATCATATTTGTAGTCGTATGCCCCATCGTTGTCGAAATCTATTACATACTCTCCATTATTTACTTCAACTGGTGTTTCTATTTCTGTTACGTTTGCATGAAATAAATCATATACTCCATCATTTGTATAATCAATCATGTATCCTATCGTCTCTATATATCTTGCATCTATTAGCACGGTTAGCTGAACTGCCTCTGAATATAAGCTGTTTTCATCCATCGCAGTTGCAATTATATCAAATATTCCTGGCTCATAGTAGGAATGATTTACAATAAAAATTGTACCATTCGGTAAAAAATTACTATTTGTTTGAGTTCCATCATCCCAGTCGATTATATATTGTATGGTCTCATTATCAAGATCTTTTGCCCATAACGTGTATCCATAGCTTCTTAATATTGTTCCATTCTTTATTCCAGTAATTGTTAAATTTGTCGGTGGTATGTTAGGTGTGGCTGTTATATATGCATAACTATAGCTTATATCTGTTAAACCTTCGTTGTCTGTAACAGTCAATTTAATTTGGTACTTACCTATTTGTTGATATGAATGTGAGGGTTTTATTCCACTACCTTTGAAACTGTCACCAAAATCCCAGCTGTAAACTATAATTGTTCCATCGGGATCAATGCTCTCCGATCCATCGAACTTCATTTGGTTGTTTGCAATTTCATAATAGGGTCCACCAGCATTTGCAATCGGCGGAATGTTTTCTTGTTCGTTGTTATCAGAGTCTGCATCTTCTGTTTGTATATGTAAATCTATTTCATAGAGGTATACATCTTGTTGTATTGTTAGTGTTTCTGCAGGTATGTATGATAAACCGTTGTTTATTATCAAAAATTCCCCAGTGTCTCCAGGATTTGCATTATTAAACATGATTATGTAACGCCCATCGCTATAGGTTGTTGCATATCTCATCTCTTCTGGTAACATTAGACTTACTTGATCTGGTTGTTCTTTAACATTATCAATATAGACATATCCTTTCACGATTGTTGGTGGTTGTGCAACTTTTATTGGTGCTATTGTTAAAATTAATGATAACAAAATCAATAGTAATATTAAATATCTATTAATTTTTATTTTTTTTATCTTTTTCTCCCCCTTTAATAAGTTTTAACTATAATTATTGTTTTTGACCAAGCCTTTCATATAAAGCGTTATATTAATAATTTTTTGATTTGAATTGAAAAAAATTTATAAATGATTTCGTTTCTTTTTTTATAATCAAGCTTTATCTTATTACATTTGTTTCAATTTTATTATAAAAACTGAATTATTTATTTATAAATATAGAAATTTACTATGGAAAAATTCATATACGCCCCTTTTTATTAAGGTTTTGAATATAAAAAAACACATAGGAGGAAAAAAAATTTGAAATATAAAGCAATAGCACTATTAGCAGCTTGTATTATGATTGCTACAGGACTTGCTGCAGTAAACGCAGCACCAAAAAATGAAGGCGATCCAAAACCAGGAACCGACTTTAACGGACCACATTTCAATCTTAACCTAATCGGAAAAAACAAAGAAATGCCAGGTGACTACGATAACCCTGATAGACATACACTATTTGTACCAATCGACACGGAAGGAATGAACTTTAGTATACACACTCCAAACAATCTTGATCAGGACACTATGGATGGTATAAAAATAGAGATAACCCAGGGGCCTGAATTTGCTATGATTGACGGAGATGCTACCGATGGTTACGGCGCCTTTGAACTTGGACCTGGTAAGTATTGGGTGTATATAGCAGTGAAAGCTAAGTCACCTAAATACGACGAAGCCTACACTAATATCACTGGTTGGGTCGAAGCCTACGATAATACAGGGGCGTTGTGGTACTACATAGATGTTGGCTTTGTTCAGGTCAGCAAAGGCAAAAACAAATGGACCGACGCTACAGATCTTTTCTTCGTTACCACTAATGAAGACGATTTCGGCTTTCTTATTGGAAACGAAACAAACTACATCGGAAATTTAGGTATGTGGGTGTTTGAATACATGAGCGGCCTTGATACCTGGTATGAAGATAGCGGCGGATTAGCGCCCTATAATCTCGAAAACCTAGCATACTTCTGGCAGGTCGTAAACTCCGGTAACAAGCTTATACAAGTAAGATTCTATCCAATGGGCTAAAAAAATTTGAGAATATAAACAAATATTCTCCACTCTTTTTTTTTTAAATAATCATAAGCTTTTAAGGAATATCTTTAAACTTCTCAGAAGCAGGTACTCCCTCTACACCCCAATGACTCATAGGAATCTCATGAACAAGTACTTCAACAGCATGAGCAGGAATATCAAGATCCTCAAAAACTTTAGTAATACCTTCAATCACAATTTTAGTTTTTTCCTCCCCAAACCCTTTCCAAACATTTACATGAACAACAGGCATAATATCCTTATTAATAAACAACTATTCATTTAAAAAACTCTCTTTTTAAAATATTCATCTCAAAATACTTAAATACTAAGTATGTTATATAAATAAAAGTGATTGAAATGAAGAATAATTATTTAAAAATTAGCATATGTGTTGGAATTGCAGCGTTAATGATTTTATCAGCATTACCAACGCTTACAGCAAATACATCATCTGATGAAACAAAAGTATACACCGGGCCAAAAGAAGTATACAAAATACCAAAAGGAAAACCTTCATCTCCACCAGGCCTGGATAAACCACCTAAAGATGAAGAACCAGAAGCAGATCCTACTATCAACAAATGGGCTGTTATCATTGGTATTTCCGATTACAGAGGCGTAGGAAATGATTTACAGTACTGTGATGACGATGCACAAGATATGTATAATTATCTTTTAGCCAAAGGATACCCAGCGGAAAACATAAAACTTCTAAAAGACAAAAGTGCAAAATCAACAGCTATAGTATCAGCAATAAACTGGCTAGGATCTCAAGAAAATGAAACCTCAGAAGTTGTATTTTTCTACAGCGGACATGGTA
>MUGC01000285.1 GCA_002900535.1 Thermoplasmata archaeon M9B1D
AGTCTTTGGTACAATTATTTTATAGCTTCCCAGTATACGCGAGAGTTCTTTTTCTATGTCAATTGAAAACTCAAAAATCATTAAAATTGCACTACTATCAAGAATTACTGTTTTTGTTTTTCTATTTCTCCGTATCCTATCAGATGCCATCGTCCGTCAATCCTTCTACTAATAGCTATACGTTGTCCTTCATTTGCACATACAGGAAGTTTTAAATTTACGCCAATTTTTTCACCTTGGAATTGTGAAACAATTCCTACAGTTGTGGCTGTACCAATTGTAAGCATTAAAGGTTCATTTGTTTTTATAGGTTCAACATCTTTTTCGTCAACAGTTCCTACGACACGTTTCAATAAGTTAATTGATAAATAAAAACTTTCCATAACATTTGGTAGTTGTCCAACTAATCCAACTACTTTACCAGCATATGAATCTGATTTAGTACGCGCAGGATCAAGGTGAGTGCCTATTGCAATTAGACCCCCAGGTGTTGCTTCTTTAACAGATTTGCCACCAGTAAATAATGAATCAACTATTGTTGTTATTGACTCTAACTTTTTCCTACCTTCCACTTCAACTCTTCTACCAGGGCAGATTTCTATTTCATCACCTAATTTTAAAATTCCTTGTATAAGAGAACCACCGATTACACCACCTCGAAGATCATTGGGTCTAGCTCCTGGTTTATTTATATCAAAACTTCGAGCAACGTACATAAGTGGAGGTTTATTTTTATCTCTTTTTGGCGTTGGGATTTTATTTTCTAATGCTTTGATTAAAATATCAACGTTAATATCTTGGTGGGCACTAACTGGTATTATTGGTGCGTTTTCTGCAACGGTTCCTTTTACAAATTTTAAAATCTGCTCATAATTTTTTATTGCGTTTTTTTCAGTAACAAGATCAATTTTATTTTGAACAATTATTATGTTTTTGATACCTGCTATATCAAGAGCTGCTAGATGTTCGCGAGTTTGAGGCTGTGGGCATGGTTCATTTGCAGCAATAACTAATACGGCACCATCCATAATCGCTGCACCTGAAAGCATAATTGCCATTAAAGTTTCATGACCTGGTGCATCAACAAAAGAAACAACTCTTAAAAGCTCGGCGGTACTACCGCAATTTGGGCATTTATTTTTTGTACAATAGCATTTAGGATCTTCACAGTTTGGACATTTGTAAAAAGCAGCATCTGCATATCCAAGTTTTATTGAGATTCCGCGTTTAAGTTCTTCAGAATGTTCATCAGTCCATTTACCTGTGAGTCTTTGAGTCAGAGTAGTCTTTCCATGGTCAACATGACCGATCATACCAATGTTTACTTCAGGTTGATTTGGAAGACTCATTTTTTATCCTCTTTTTTCTCCTGATATTTTATTTATTTTTTAAACCTTTTCTTTTGGTTTTTCTTCAGTTTTTTCTTCTTTTTTTTCCTCGGTTTTTTCGTGAGTTTTTAAAAGTTGATCTATTGGTTTTGAGCTATGTTTAGTAACTTTCATATTTATTTGAACAATTTCTTGACCAATAGTGTTTCCACGGATTGATTTTTTCTTTCTCATGCCATTTTCAATTGCATGGAATGATTTACCATTGCTTAGTAAAAGTTTTCTACGAACCATACCTGGTAGATCACTTTTCATTGCAAATCCATCTTTATCAGTGCCACCAGTAATTTGAAGTTTATAACCAGGTAGAGAGATAAAAATTCCATCAACTTCGTCTCCTATTTTTTTTCCTATTAGGGAATTTGCATGATGGCCACTAACCTGGATTTGATGTGATTTGCCGTTTTTCGTATCATTTACTACTACTTTGAATTCTACCATTTTTAATTCACCTTTTATTTTTTAAGGCGTAGCTTTTTTTCGGTAACAAGATTGTATATTAAAACTTTATTGGTAGGAAGTAATTATTGTATAAAATGTTTTTTTAGTTAAAATGGGCGTATTCATTTAGGAAAAATGCGCATTTTGCATTTAGATTTGTTGATTTGTTTTGTAATATTTTATAATTTATGATAGTGGGATGTCTTTTGATTAATATTAATGATCTGTAAATATTAATGATCTGTATTGTGTATGATAAGATTTGTTCTTTTCTTTATTGTTTTATGATTTTAAAAAGGATATAGGTGGAGGGGAGTGAAAAAAACATGTTAATGTAGGGTAAAGATGTATGAAAAATTAATGGAAATTCACTCCTTTTGTATTATTTCTTGCCTCCAAAATGTAATTAAATTAACGATATATATATTTTTTTGATAATTATTGGAACGGATGTTTTAAATATGAAAATAATAAAATCACTAATAGGCGTTTTACTAAGATATTATTTTTCCTAATTACAATATATTTCAACGAATTATTATTAGGTAATAATTTATTGGTAAGTTGATACAAGTTAAGAAATATATACTTTATGTGTAAAGCCAGAAATATAATAAATTATATAAAGGAGTTTTAAATTGGTGGAAGCTACAAAACTTGTAGTCATGGGGGAGAGAATGACTGAATTCATATGGTATTGGAAAAAAGGAAATACTAAAGTATTTACAAAAAACACAGATGTTGCTGAAAAAGCAATGAAAGATGGAAAACTTGTAATGGGAACGAAA
>MUGC01000286.1 GCA_002900535.1 Thermoplasmata archaeon M9B1D
AATTAAATGCATTAGATTATTTATTGAGGATATAATCTCCACCTCCTAAGATTTTCCTTTTTTAATAAAAATCGTTTATAAGCACATACCTCAAATTTCATGCTTTTTTATTAGAGGCATCTTCAGATAATTTATTTTAAAAATATATTTATACTACATCCATTATAATATATTTTCTAAGAAGTAAAAAAAGGAGGTTAATTTGCAGAGTAAAAATTATTTTAAGATGGGCTTATTGTTTTTAATTATATTTATACTGCTTATACCAACATCATCCTCATCATTAATTGAAAGTAAATATGATATTTTAACGTATAATAATTTTAAATCCTGCGTTAGCCCAAAAATCCAAGAAATTTTAGAAAAAATAAATGAAACCCTTGTTTTAGGATTTTTAAAAGAATTAGTTGAAATAGGTCCAAGAAAAACAGGAACATATGGAGCACAAGCAGCAGCTGAATATATAAAAGATCAATTTGAAAAAATGCAAATTAATTCCGAATTTCATTATTGGGAATCATTTGGAAACCAATATAATCCAAGATACTTCAAATGCAAAAATGTAATAGGAACACAATATGGAATAGATGAAGAAAAAGACGAAGTAATTATTTTCAATGCACACTATGATACGGCAGCAAATACTGTTGGTGCAAATGATGATGGATCAGGCACTGCTGCTGTACTTGCTGCAGCATATGTTCTAAGCCAATATGATTTTAGAAGAACAATGAAATTTGTAACCTTTTCAGGTGAAGAAGAAGGACTTCTTGGCAGTAGAGCATATGCTGATTATTTATATAGAAACGATACTGATATTTTAGTTGAATTCAATGCAGATATGATCGGAAGGGCAACAACATATGAATCAGGACATTCTTTAGGTCTTTCAATAACAGAAGACGCAGGTTGGATAGCAGATATAATATGTAATATAAGTAGCAACTATGATTTTAATTTTAATATTACACGTAGTGGACCTATGAATAGATTTGCAACCCGCGGCGGTAGTGATTATTATCATTTTATTTTATATGGTTATGAATCAATTTCATTTTGGCCAGGGGAATGGGATCCAAACATGCATAAACCAACTGATGATCTAAGCAATATTAATATTTCTTATCTTGTAAACATGACACGTCACATAGTTGGAACAATGGCAACACTAGGGGATGAAGAAATACCTGTTCCAAGAGTAAGTATTGCAAATCCAAAACATGGTGAGATTTACTTTAAAGATTTTTTAATTAAAAATTTTAGACTTGATAAAACAATAGTAATAAATAAGATTTTGATACGACCTGAAGTAATATTAGGAAACACACCTATCATAAAGGTTGAATACTATTACGACGATAAATTGCAACACATTGATTGGGAAAAACCTTACGTGTGGTGGCTCAATGAAACATCTATTAGAAGACATAAAATAAAAGTAATAGCATATGATGAAAATGGTAATTCATCAACTGATGAAATAAGATTTTTTTATTGGAATATTTTAAAAAATAGATAAAAACTTATTATCAACAAAGTTAAAAGAAAATTAAGTATACACTGATTATGAGGTTTAAAATTTATGAAACTTGCAATGATTGCAATGAGACCTAAGCTTACAGATAAGAAAGCAAATCTTAAAAAAATGGAAAATTACATCAAAAAAACAAAAGCAGACATTTATGTTTTTGGGGAACTATCACTTATTGGATATCACACAAAAGATGAACTGCGCGATCTCGCTGAAACAGAAAACGATGATTCAATAAAATATGTAAAAAATATAGCCAGAAAAAATGATGCATATATAGTTTTTGGAATGCCGATAAAAAATACAACTGTAGAAGGTCTTATACACAATTGTTCTATAATGGTTCATCCAAATGGAAAAGTTGACATTTATAGGAAATGGTTTTTACCAACATTTGGACCGTTTGAAGAAAAAATATTTTTTGATGAAGGCGAAGATTTATGCCTTTGTGAAACAAAATTTGGAAAAATAGGACTTATCGTATGCTATGACATTTTTTTCCCTGAACTTTGTAAAGC
>MUGC01000040.1 GCA_002900535.1 Thermoplasmata archaeon M9B1D
TTTTTTCTTCTAATTCTATTTAAAATCTATGTGGCAAAATAACAAAATGTAAAAAAACAAAAAAAGAGTTCTAAAGAAAAATAAGAATAAAAAGCATCTAATGGTGAAAATTAATAAAAAAATGGTTTTTATCCTACGTAATGAGACATTTCTTTTGAATCGTCTATCTTTGAATTTGTCTTTGCGTCTAAAACATCGATCAGCAAGATAACATGTAAAGGGACAATACGGATTTTACCTGCCATATCACCATGGTTTTTATTCAGTTCAATTAAAAGACCTGTTTCATCAACACCAATATTAATAAATCCTTTAAAAATTCCTTCTGTTTCTAGTAATTTATCACGACTGCCAAGTGAAGTAATTTTATAAATAGATCCTTCTGTTAACTCAACTTTCTTATAATCCATATTCATTTAATATCCTTCCTTTGATTGTCAATTAATTTTTGTAAATGTTCAACGGTTTTACCATAATTTTCAATTGCAACCTTTAAATGCGCTTCGACAAAGTTCCAAGCTTTTTGAATGTTTCCATAGCGCAGACGATACGCTTTTTTATTCTGTTGAGTTCCTTCATCAAAGACTTGTACCTCTTCAAGTATATCAAAACCTTTAAGTTTATTTAAATGACGATAAACAGTGGGTTTTGATGTTTTCAGCCCAATAGATATTTCATCTACATACCATGCTTTATTTGGATGTTTGATGAAAAAATCATTAAAAATCTTATATGGAATATCTGGGTCAGAACCTTTTGATAGATAACCAATTTGTTCAAAAAACTTTTTTGCTACAAGATCCGGGTCTTCCTCACCAATGAGTGGCGTATTACTTACAATTTGCATCTCAAATCCCATTATTCACCTCAATTATGGTATATATATTTCCAACTAATAATCTTTACTTAACAAAGAAAAGGTGATGCAATAATTTTGTTTTGAATTCGTATTAAAATACTATATATTGAAATAGAATTTATAATCTAAATCGGTTATTTCTCCTGTATATCTATTCCATTCATTTGTTTTATGTTTGACATATAAGTCAGCGCAGTCTTTTCCAAGACCATTTATTAAAACAGTGTCTTTTTGAAATTCTTCAAGTGCCTCCATTAAGTTTTTAGGTAGCTGTTTAATGTTATATTTTTTGATATCCTCTTCGCTCATTTTATAGATGTTTTTTGGAATTGGATCATAAGTTTTTTTCTTTTTTATTCCATCTAATCCCGCGTAAATTAAGGCTGAAAAAAACAGATAAGGATTTGCAGCCGGATCTGCATTTCTCACCTCTATATCTACATCTTTTTTTGCAGGTATTCTTATCAAGCTACTTCTATTGTATCTGTCCCAGGCTATATAGATAGGGGCTTCAAAATGAGGTATTAATCTTTTATATGAGTTTAAAGTTGGATTTGCAAGTGCAGCAATAGCTCTTGAATGATCAAGAATTCCTCCTATAAAATATAACGCAGTCTGACTAAGATTATATTCATTACTTTCATCTAAAAATATATTTTCTCCATTTTTTTCGAGTTTAATATGAGCATGCATACCGCTGCCTGCTTCCTCTGATAAAGGTTTTGGCATAAAAGTAATATCATAGTTAAACATAGATGCTATCTCTCTTGCAGCATATTTAAAAAAACTACAAAAATCTGCAGCATTTAAAACATCAAGGCCTTTTACCTCTATTTCATGTTGGAATTTACCTTTTTCATGATGATGATATTTAATCTCATAACCACTATTCATTAATACATTACTTAATTCTTTGCGATATTCTTTTTTACCATCTAATGGAGGTGAAGAAAAATAAATAGGATTTTCTTTAAAACTTGTATCTTCATCTGAATAATTATCAAAAATACAAAATTCCATTTCAGGGGAAAAAACAACTTGATCATATCCCGCTTCTTTTGCTTTTTTTATAGCAATTTTTAAAATATTTCTTGGCCCTGCTTTATATAAATTGTATTTAGTATCATATAGATCTGCACAAAACATAGCCTCATCTTTTTCATGGGGAAGTATTTTAAAAGTACTAGGATCAGGTAATGCAATCATATCTGATTTTTCTACTTTTCTAAAGCCAACTGAGGAGCCATCAAAATTAATGCCCTTTGATAAAACATCATCTTCAAAAAACCTACTAGCTGGTATATGTAAAGATCTTAATCCGCCCAATAGATCAGTAAAATGTACTTGAATCCAATTTATTTTATTTTTTTCAATTGTTTCTTTTATATCATCATGTAACATAAAAAAGTGAATTAAGAGAGATTTTATATCATTTATGGAGAAAGATTTTCTATAGAATCTGTAAATATTTATCTATTTCCCATGGAGTTACTTGAGTTCTATATTTATTCCATTCTGATTTTTTTACATGAAGGAAATTTTCAAATATATGATTTCCTAGAGTTTCTTTCATTAACTTACTTTCTTCTAAAAAGGATAAAGCATGACCAAGACTTTCCGGAAGATGATGAATTTTATATTTCCTCATTTCTTGTTCAGATAAAGCATAAATATTTTTTTCCACGGGATTTGGAGGTATAACTTTTTCTTCAATTCCATTCAAACCAGCTGCGAGCATTACAGCAAATTGCAGATAAGGATTTCCAGAAAGATCAGGGCTTCTAAGTTCGCATCTTGTTTTATTTTCCCTTCCTGTGGGAATACGAATTAAAGCGCTTCTATTACGATTTGCCCATGATATATAAGTAGGTGCTTCATATCCTGGGACCAGTCTTTTATAGGAATTTACTATTGGATTTAATATAGCTGTCATCTCCTTAACATATTTAAGTAAGCCGCCAATAAAATATCTTGCAGTTTTACTTAGATTATTTTTATCATTTGGATCATAAAATGCGCTTTTTCCCTTAAGATTAAAAAGCGATAGATGCGTATGCATACCAGAGCCGTTAGATCCGAACAAAGGTTTAGGCATAAAAGAGGCATGAAGTTCGTGTTTTTTTGCTATTACTTTTGTAACGTATTTTAATGTTATTACTCTATCTGCTGTGGTTAATGCATCAGCATATTTGAAATTTATTTCATGCTGGCCATCTGAAACCTCATGATGAGAGGTATACGTATCAATTCCAAATGCATCAAGTGCAATTGAGATGTCTGCTCTAACTCCTTCTGCTAAATCACGATGAGACAAATCAAAATACCCCGCTGCATCGTTTGGCGTCAGGGTTGATTGATTTCCATCTTTTTTAAACAAAAAGAACTCGCATTCAGGACCCGTGTTGTAAATATACCCCATATTTTTAGCTTTATTTACAACTTTTTCAAGTATGTATTTACAGTCTCCTTCGAATCTTTTACCATTTGGTTCATAAATATCACAGTTTAACTTTGCTGTTTTTCTTTTTTCGATTTCATCTGGTAGAATAACAAAACTTACTGGGTCGGGTCTAGCAATTTTATCAGATTCTTCAATTGTTGCATATCCTGCAATAGATGAAGCATCAAAAGGCATGCCTTCATTTAAAGCTTCTTCAAGTCTATTTAAAGGTATTACTATATTTTTCGGCATCCCTAATATGTCTACAAACTGTAATCTAATGAAAATAACTTTTTCTTTTTTAGCAATGTTTAAAACGTCCTCTTTTGTCTTTATATTGATCATTTATATCTGATCCTCCTCTACAAAAAGCAATTTTTTATAAGTATATCTAAAATATTCTTTTTTTTGTAAATAATTTTCTCTATCCAATTTTCCTCTCCACCATCAAAAAATGGATTAAAATCGTGTTTAGGTATATGTTGTTTCATTATTAAAAACTAATTAATTTTGATTTATAGTAATCTACCCTCTAACAATAAAGTTTTAATAGGGGTCATTTATACGGTGACTACCGATTTTTCGGGAGGAATATTATGGATAAAAATGTTGAAGTATTTATGAATTACATTATTGAAAGAAACCCCGGTGAAAAAGAATTTCATCAAGCAGTTCTAGAAGTGGCAGAAAGCATAATGCCATTTATTCAAAAAAACCCGAAATATAAGAAAGCAAAGATTTTGGAGAGAATATCAGAACCAGAACGTGTAGTCATGTTCAGAGTTCCATGGATGGATGACAGTGGGGAAATACAGATAAATCGAGGATATAGAATTCAGATGAATAGCGCAATAGGGCCGTACAAAGGGGGTCTTCGACTTCATCCAAGTGTTAATCTTAGTATTTTGAAGTTCCTTGCTTTTGAACAAGTCTTTAAAAATAGTCTTACTACTCTACCAATTGGTGGTGGAAAAGGAGGTTCAAACTTTGATCCAAAAGGAAAATCAGACGCAGAAGTAATGCGCTTTTGCCAAAGTTTTATGACTGAGCTATATAGACATATTGGACCAAACACTGATGTTCCAGCAGGGGATATTGGCGTTGGAGGTAGAGAGATTGGTTATTTATTTGGCCAATACCGAAGACTTAGAAATGAATTTAGTGGTATTTTAACTGGTAAAGCACTTAACTGGGGAGGGAGTTTAATTAGACCAGAAGCAACAGGATATGGTTGCGTGTACTTTGCTGAAGAAATGATGAAAACAAAAAAAGAAACACTTAAAGGAAAAATTTGTACAGTTTCTGGTTCGGGAAACGTCGCACAATATACTGTTGAAAAATTACTTCAATTAGGTGCGAAACCAGTAACCCTCTCTGATTCATCTGGTATGATTTATGACCCAGATGGGATCGATGATGAGAAACTTGCATGGATTATGGATCTTAAGAATATACGACGTGGGAGAATAAAAGAGTATGCCGACGAATTCAACGTAAATTACGAAGCTGGAAAACGTCCATGGGAAATCAAATGTGACATGGCTTTTCCATCTGCGACACAAAACGAGATAAACCAAAATGAGGCGAAAACACTTGTTGATAACGGATGTATTAGTGTTGCTGAAGGTGCAAATATGCCAACCGAACCGGAAGGAATTGAGATATTCCAAGAAGCAAAAATACTTTATGGTCCGGGTAAAGCTGCAAACGCAGGCGGTGTTGCAACAAGCGCACTTGAAATGTCACAGAACAGTTTACGCATGTCATGGTGCCGTGAGGAAGTTGATGAAAAACTTCATTGGATTATGCAAAACATCCACGAAAACTGTGTAAAATATGGAAAAGAAAACAAATATGTAAATTATGTAAACGGTGCGAACATCGCAGGTTTTGTAAAAGTCGCTGATTCAATGCTTGATCAGGGTCTGGTATAAAACCTTCATTTTTTATTTTTTTACACAAAACTTCTTATCATTTCTTTATATTTCAATTGGAATTATCATGAAGAAAGAAAAAGCATGTTTAGATATTGCAAACATACAAAAAATAGATACCGATGAGTTCGAACAATTTATACAAATTTTCCATAATCTAATGCCATTTAAAGTAAGGGAAATACTTTTAGTATCAAGCTTATATGATGCTTTTGTTGTTGAGGAAGAGGGTCTTATTTCTGAGATGGTTATATGGGAATATCGGCATCTTCTTCTAAGCAGTCCACCAAGAGTTACGCATGTCACCTCTGGAAAAGAGGCTCTTTCTATGGTTAAAACTCATAAATATGATCTAGTTATCACAATGTCTAAAAACATAGGTATGGATTCCTTTGAATTTGGAAGAAAAATTAAGCAAGAATGCGAAAGCCTACCTGTGGTTCTTCTTGCAACAGATACGGCAGATCTTCATTTTTGTCAAGAACATTTTTCTGAAAAAGGAATTGATAAGGCATTTTTTTGGTATGGTGATACAAGCTTATTTATGGCCATCATTAAATTTATTGAGGACAAAATCAATGCACCCTATGACACAAAGAACGGTAATGTACAAACAATAATATTTCTTGAAGATTCAATTCGCGATTACTCAATGATTTTACCAATACTCTATAGCGAAATTGTTCAACAAACACAACGCTCAATTTCTGAAGATTTAAACGAAATGCAAAGATTACTACGTAGAAGAGCAAGACCAAAAATATTGTTAGCCAGTAACTATGAAGAGGGGCTAAATTTATACAATAAATACAAAAAAAATGCACTAGGTATAATTTCAGATGTAAAATTTCCAAAAAAGGGTATAATTGATCCACAAGCAGGATTTAGCTTTATACAATATGTAAAAAAAGACAACCCCTTTGTTCCGGTAATGCTTCAATCAACAGCTCCTAAAAATCGTAAAAAAGCAGAAAAACTTAAAACATTTTTTATCGATAAAAACTCACCAACATTGATGCAAGATTTTGATCAGTTCATGTTAAAGCATCTAGGTTTTGGAGACTTTGTTTTTTTAATTCCAAAAAAACAGCAAAAACAAGAATTGCATCACGAACAAACCATTGAGATAACACGTGCATCAAACCTTGAAGAATTTGAAAATGCTTTACAAAAAATTCCTTTAGAATCAATCCGTTTTCATGCAAATCGCAATGATTTTTCGAATTGGCTAATGGCAAGAAGTGAATTTAAGCTTGCAAAAAAATTAAGACCACAGAAAGTATCAGATTTTAACACACTTGATGAAATGCGTAAATATTTAGTATCTGTTTTTAATGAAAGCAGGCGTGAAAGACATCTGGGTGTAATGACTGAATTTTCTCAGCAAAAATTTGAATTCGATGCTTCTTACACAAGAATAGGTGGCGATTCTCTTGGAGGAAAGGGTCGGGGAATTGCATTTATAAGAGCGCTTCTTGCTCGTTATAATTTTGAAAAAAATTATCCAGATGTTAAAATAACTGTTCCAAGCACAGTTGCGATTGGTACGGACGAATTTGATCGTTTTATCTCAGAAAATAAACTTCTTAGTTTTATTACCAATAATATTAATATTTCTGATAGGGAAATTGCGAAAATATTTCTAAAAGGCAAATTACCAAATGATCTTATACAAAAACTCGCAAAAGTTTTAAATCATTTTAAAAAACCTTTGGCTGTAAGGTCTTCTAGCCTTCTTGAAGATTCACAAAATTATCCATTTGCTGGAATATACTCTACATATATGTTACCAAATAATCATTCTGATGATAAGATTCGATTAGAGCAATTATGTCAAGCAATAAAACTGGTTTACGCATCAATTTTTTTTAAAGATGCGAAATCATATATTAATTCAACATCAGCAAAAATTGAAGAAGAAAAAATGGCCATAATTATTCAAGAACTAGTAGGAAGTGAATATAATGGGCGTTTTTATCCAACTTTTTCAGGTGTAGCACAATCGTATAACTTTTATCCTGTTTCTCATCAAAAAAGAGAAGATGGGATAGTAAGCCTTGCTGTTGGCCTAGGCTATTCTGTTGTTGGTGGAGAAAAAGTATTAAGATTTTCACCTAAATATCCTAAGCTAATCCCTGATTTTTCAACACCGGAAAGCATATTTGAAAATTCACAAAATGAAGTTTATGTTCTAAACACAAAAAATACTTTGATTCAGCTCTTAGAAAAAGAAGATGAAACACTAGAAAAGATCAACATCTCCAAAATTGCGGAAGATGGGACTCTTGAATATATTGCAAGCACATACGACAAGAATGACGACATGGTGCGTGATTATTTTTCAGAAGAAGGTCCTCATTTAATTACTTTTGCAGGCATTCTTAAATATAATCTTTTTCCACTTGCTTCAATTCTTAAAGAAATTCTTGAAGCAGGCCAGAGTAGTATTGGTAGCCCTGTTGAACTAGAATTCGCTGTAAATTTTGATAAAAAAGGTAAAAAGCCACCTGTTTTTTCAATTATACAGATCAGACCTTTAGTTCTTTCACAGGAAAATATTGAAATAACCTGGGACAAAGAAGAAATAAATAAGCCAAACGTATTAATCTACTCTAGCAAGGCTCTTGGAAATGGCGTAATAGATAATATTAGAGATATTGTATTAGTCAAACCAGAAACCTTTGATTCTTCAAAAACTCTAAAGATAGCAGAAGAAGTAGGTAAGATAAATCAAAATTTAGATGGTTCTCCTTATCTTTTAATAGGGCCAGGTCGCTGGGGTACACAAGATAGATGGCTTGGCGTTCCAGTTTTTTGGAGTGATATTTCAAATGTGAAAGTAATGGTAGAGACCGCTCTAAAAGACTTTAATATCAAACCAACACAAGGAACACATTTTTTTCAAAATATAATCTCACGTGGGATAGGATACATTAATACAACCCTTAACCCAAATGAAAGTATAATCGATTGGACTTGGTTAAAAAAACAGAAGTCAAAACAGCGATTAAATTATGTGAAATATATTCATCTTGAAAAACCACTCAAGGTAAAACTTGATGGGAAAAACGGACAAGCACTTGTTACAAAAACTCTCTAATATTTTCTACCGATTCTTCGACAATTTTATTAAATTCTAAACCAATGATTTATATCTACCTTGTTTATATCGGTCCTTCCCAAACGTTGTTATTGGAGGATGAAATTTATGGCTGAAAAAGGTTACAATGCTTTTAAAATGGCTCAGCAACAATTTGATCATATTGAGATACCCAATTAGAGAATATCATATTACAGTCCCTGTGAGAATGGATGATGGCAAAGTTAGAATTTTTAGAGGCTTTAGAATTCAGCATAATGATGCCCTAGGGCCATGTAAGGGAGGAATTCGTTTTCACCCTCAAGAAACAGCAGATACAGTTCGTGCTCTTTCTATGTGGATGACATGGAAATGTGCAGTTGCAGGAATTCCACTCGGTGGTGCAAAAGGAGGAATCATTTGTGATCCACATGATTTATCAGAAAGAGAGCAGGAAAGACTCTGCCGTGGATGGGTAAGACAGATATCAAAAGATATTGGACCAAATAGAGACGTACCTGCTCCTGATGTTATGACAAATAATCAACATATGTTATGGATAATGGATGAATATTCAACTATTTTGGGTAGCCAATACCCTGGTGTAATAACTGGAAAACCAGTAGGACTTGGTGGGTCTCTTGGACGTACAGAGGCAACTGGATATGGTTTGGTCTATCAACTCCGAGAAGCATGCAAAGAATTAAATATTGAAATAAAAAAAGCTAAAGCATCAATTGAAGGCTTTGGAAATGTTGCGCAATACTCAGCTGAGTTGTTCATGGACTATGGTGGAAAAGTTGTCTGTGTCTCTTGTTGGGATCAAAAAGATAGCTGTGCATATAGTTTTTACAAAAAAGATGGAATTAATCTTTCTGAACTTAGGAAAATCACTGATCGCTTTGGAACAATAGACAAGAAAAAAGCAAAAGAACTAGGTTATGAAGTCCAACCTGGTAAAGATTGGTTAAAACATGAAGTAGATATTCTTATACCTGCTGCTCTCGAAAATTCAATAACAAAAGACAATGTTAAAGATATTAAAAACACGGTGAAAATTGTAGTCTCCGGTGCAAATGGGCCAATAACTCCAGAAGCAGATGATTTGTTAGATAAAAGAGGAATATTAGTGATACCTGACTTTTTAGCAAATGCTGGTGGAGTTGTATGTAGTTATTTTGAACAAGTACAAAGCAATCAAAACTATTATTGGACAAAAGAAGAAGTACTTGGAAAGCTTGATAATAAAATGACGGATGCATTTTATAAAGCATGGGAGCTTTCAAAACGTAAAAACGTAAGATTAAGAGATGCGGCATACATGATTGCTATCCAACGAGTAGCAGATGCTTGTAAACTTAGGGGATGGATATAAAATAATTAAAATTGAATTATG
>MUGC01000287.1 GCA_002900535.1 Thermoplasmata archaeon M9B1D
TCTCACAATCTTCAAGCTCTGATATTCTAGTTTTTAATTCTTTATTCTCTTCCTTGAGACGATCAATTTCCTCTCTCAGAGTTTTTATAACGTCTGTAGCTGCGTCAGTTATTAAACTGGTATTTTCCACCTTACTTTTTCTCAGTTGTATAAGAAAAGCTAGGATTCCTGGCAGTGCGGCTACAAACGCTAATACTACTGGTAGTAAATTAGCGTTAAAGTCCATGATTAGTATTTTTCCTCTATGATTTTTTCTTTTTGTGCCTTATATCTAGAATAACCTATTAAGCCAGTGAAAACACCACTTGTTATTAAAATTACTCCGTGTAATCTAACTACAGTACTCCAAAAGTGAAAAAATTCTAAATTTCCACTAAAGAATTTTATTAGTATTAAAAAGATTACATCTAATATCCATGATATTGGGGGTATAGCGTAGAGCCATACTTCTTTAAATTTAATTGCCCAATATACCCAAACTATTAACCCTAATACAGCAAATACTAGAGTCACTACACTCATTGCTGTTACGTTATTCATCTCTCACATACTCCATGTACTTAATACCATTATAAAGTTTAGCTGCCCATTGTTTCCACCCAATATTGCTCCAATCATTGCCATAGCTATCCTTAGTAGTGCTTAACTCTACTGGTTGATCACCAGTCGTTAAACCACCTACAATCGAGTAATTAGTACCTGGACCATTTCTTATTCTAAGACTACTTACTAATACCTTTAATAATTTTCCTTCTACTGTCACGATATTCCCTCCATTACCAGGGGGAGGAACAACTCCTCCATCTTTAATGTATTTTAAAAAATCTTCATAACTACCATTAAAGTAGTTTAAATCTATACTCTTAGATTCAGCACCAAATTCTGGTCCTCTTAGATTACCATCAGCAGACCATTGCCAAAATGTCCAGCCTTTTTCAGACCAAGTTATAGGCATAGCTGGTGTTGGATAGACTGTGAAATTAGCTACCCACAAATCCAATCTAACTGCCCAAGTTGGTACATTAACTGCACAATCTATACTGCCATGCCAAAAGCCCTGACTAGTATAAATTAATGGCTTTTCCCCTAAATTGTATTCTAGTCTATCACAGAATATCTTGGTGTTTTTCTCTACATAGTAATTATTTAAACCACCATCAACTTCAATATCACAAACAGCTGGTAGTTTTCTTTCAGTATTTTCTATTAATCTAGTAAAGTAGTCAGCTTGTGATGTTGGGCTATAGTTAGGTCTGAAAAACCAGTAATAACCTACTGGCATATATTGATAAGCTACACTGGAGTTAATGTCAAAATAAACATCTTTATAATTAACTCCAGTATAACTATCTACAGAACCTGCTCTGATAAATGCATACTTAGCACCAGCATTGAAGCATTTCTCCCAATCCATTAAGCCTTGCCATCTTGAAACATCTACTCCTAATACCTTGTCACTAGAAACACTGAATACAGTATGAACAACTGGTTGTAATACTTTACTCTTTACTACATCTATCTTATAGCCCATATTTATCTCACTTTAACCATTCATCTAATAATGGTTTTAAATTATCTATTTCTATATAACCCTGTGGATTAGCTGCATCTTCAATAATAGTACCCTCAGCATTGATAACTCTATCCACAACTCCCATAAAATATCCATCAGAACGTTTTGTACAAAACTCTAGAGAGTTTCTACAGCGTTCTACTTCTATCATATATTGTTCCATTTCATTTTCTGTTAAATCTAATGTGTTTAAGAAATATTCTGGATTCCCACCAGCTTTAGAAATTTCTACTATAATAGCACCTATTAAATTTTCCTTTAAACCATATAATAATGCTAATCTAGATTCTGCTCTATTTGAAGAAGCTAAAAGCTCTAAACCAATAATATCTGCTGTCCACTCTTTTGAAATATCATCATATTGTATGCATTTTTGTGTGAAATGCCCTACTTCATGAGCTGCTACTTCCATCCATATTGGAGATTCATAATATAACCAAGTTGGTGATAACCAAGATGGATTAAATATAAT
>MUGC01000288.1 GCA_002900535.1 Thermoplasmata archaeon M9B1D
AAAAATACTTAAAGAAGCAAAAGAAAAAGAGGAAACTCTCAAAGATATAGTTTTTCCTAGAAGCTGGTATGTTACTTCAGATACAATTTTAAATTTTGTTCATTACAATGATTTAGATGAAGCATTTCATATTAAATATTTAAACCCTGATCAAATACGCCAGGAGCAACCATTTCTGGAGCAAGTTTTTAAAAATGCAACATTTCCACATGAAATAATTGAAGGATTCAGAAAAATCATACGTGATTTAGAAGGAAGACCAATAATAGTCCGATCCTCCAGTTTGTTGGAAGATAGTTTTGGTGCGGCATTCTCAGGCAAATACAAAAGCCTATTTGTACCTAACACAGGAAGCGAGGATGAAAGATTATACCGTCTTATGGACGCAATAGCAGAGGTATATGCATCTACTTTTGGCCCTGACCCAATAGAATACAGAAGGGAAAGAGGTCTTCTTGATTTTAGTGAAGAAATGGCAATACTTGTTCAAGAAGTGGTAGGAACACAAATCGGTCATTATTATTTACCAATATATGGCGGTGTGGCATTCAGCAGGAGTGAATTTCGTTGGTCACCACGTATCAGTCGTGAAGATGGAGTGATAAGGCTTGTGCCAGGACTAGGTACAAGAGCTGTAGATAGAGTCGGAGATGATTATCCGATACTAATATCACCTATGAGACCAAACCTGCAGGTCAACGCTCTTATAAGTGAAAGAGTACAATATTCTCCTCATTATATGGATGTAATAAACCTTAAAACAGGTGCCATCGAAACAGTAAAAGCAGCAGAATTCTTTAAAGAACATGCAGAGCATTTCCCTGAGTTAGACAAGATCGTGTCTATATATAAAGAAGACAGGCTTTCACCACCAAATATATTAACAGATTTTAAAGAAGAAGATCTTGTAGTAACATTTGAAAATCTTTTTGGTAAAACGGATTATCTTGAAAAAATGAAGAAAATACTTTGTTTACTTGAAGAAAAAATTGGAACACCCGTAGATGTGGAGTTTGCTTCAGATGGTAAAAATTTTTATTTCTTGCAATGTCGCCCACAAAGTCAAAGACGAGGTATAGAAAGAAAACCAATACCAAAAGATATACTCAACAAAAGGAAATTATTTTCAGCAAACAAATATGTTACCACAGGTCAAATACAAAACATAGAATACATAGCATATGTAAATCCAGATGAATATTCTAAATTAGAAAGCCGGGAAGAAATGCAAAAAATTGCAACAATCATAAACGAATTAAATCAAAAACTACCAAAAAGAAAATTTATACTTATGGGTCCTGGTCGGTGGGGTAGCCGAGGGGATATAAAACTTGGTGTCCCAGTAAAATATGGAGATATAAATAACACCGCACTTCTCGTTGAAATCGCAAGAAAAAAAGGAGAATATACACCAGAACTAAGCTTTGGAACACATTTCTTCCAGGATTTAGTAGAAGCAGACATAAAATACTTGCCACTTTATCCTGATGAACCCGAAATAATATTCAATGAAAAAGAATTATTGGAAACATCAAACTATATATCAAAAATATTGCCAAACTACAAAAAATATCAAAACGTAGTAAAACTTGTTAAAACTTCTGACCTATTAGAAGGAGGAACCTTATCTGTCATAATGGATGGAGAAACAAATGAAGCATTAGCATTTTTACATCCGCCAGATCATTGGAACTGGAGAATGAAAAAAGTAGAAGAGGTTGCAGAAAAACTGGATTCAGAAGCCTATGGCGTGGAGGCAATGTATCTAATTGGTAGTACAAAAACAGGGGAGGCAGGACCAGCAAGTGATATAGACCTTATAGTGCACTTTAAAGGTACAGATGAACAAAGAGAAATGCTGCTTTCATGGTTTAGAAAACAAGGTAAAAAGATAGATCAAGAAAACAAAGAAAGGACAGGTATAGAAACAGGAGATCTTTTAGATATTCATTTAATAACAGACACAGACATAAGAAAAAGAACTAGTTGGGCATCACATATAACAAGTCCTTATATGAGCGTTAAAAAAATAC
>MUGC01000041.1 GCA_002900535.1 Thermoplasmata archaeon M9B1D
ACCTATTAGTTCCAAATGTTTTTACTCTAAAACGTGTCAATGATGATTCATTTTTTGAAAATTTTTCTGCAAAAACAGCACTTAAATATGCTAAAAAATAAGGTACATGTTTCTTTATAGGTTCAACTTCCAATTGATTTGTTATTTCATCAAGCAGTTCGTTAACTGTACAGATGATACTTACAGCATTAAAGACATCTTTTTCTCTATCTTTTTCAAATGCTAATCTAAGACATTGAACAACATCTGCAGGATGAACCAGAGAAATATGTGTATTTCCACTACCTATAAGACTCATCTTATTTTGTAAAATTCTTTTAAGAAGAATTTCTACTGCTTTACCACCAGATCCCAATACAAGGCATGGTCTAACAATTGAAACATTTAAATCAGAATATTTTCGTAGAACATTTTCTGATTCAAGTTTTGATTTATGATAATAATTTAATGGGTTTTTTTCACAAGCTTCATCTATTTCTTCATTAGAATTAGGAAACCCATAAACACCTGCAGAACTTGTAAATATTATTCTTGATATTTTTTTTTCCTTACAAATATCAGCAACGTTATGCGTACCTTTAACATTTATATTGTTTATCTCATCTTTTCTACCATAATCCATAGCATAAGCTGCATTATGGAAAACAGCATCAATTCCTTGAAAAGCATTAGCAATAGTCTCTTTTTTTGTTATATCCCCATAAAAAACATCTATATCTTTATTTTTATACGATTTCTGTCTTGTAAGTATGCTAACCTCATAACCATTTTTTATTAAATCCTCTGTTAAATACCTTCCAATAAAACCTGTTGATCCTGTAATTAAAACTTTCATAATCATATTAATAATTAAATATGTTATTTAACTTTATTTTCTAATTTTATGATAAATAGGGTTAATCATAAGTGTAACAATTGTTATTAACCCCAGGTAGAAACCAATATTTGGACCCCAGCTACAGGGTAACACTTTACCTTCAGCAACACCAGGAATAGTTGTTTCTATGTTTCCATTACCTATAAAACTACCGACACCAACTTCTGTTAGTTGAGACATTGCATAATAGAAAATTGATATAGTAACAATTAATAAAATTATACTTAAAACTGAAATAATAACTGTGGTTTTACTAAATCTTTTTTTTGTAAAAACACTTATAAAAATAAATAAAGATGAAATAATTAGTAAAATCATTAATAGTTCTAGTACCATCGTAACATCTTCAGGAACCTGACTTATTTCACCACCAAGAACATCAGAAGAAGATGTGACTGTTACTAATTTCTGAGGAATCAAAAGTGTTTTTGTTGCAGTTTCAAAAGATCCCTCTTCACCAGTTAAAATCCACCAAGGAGAAAATAAAGAAATAATAATTAATGCAATAGCAATAATTTTAAACCCCATGTAAACATTTTTTTTCCAAATAATTATCATAATTGAAATAATAAGTAAAATAATTCCAAAATACAACATGATATTGTGTAGTAAAGAATCCTCTGAACTTACAATATTAATATCTTTTTCACCTTTTAATTCAACATTTTGTTTTGCGATTTCTTTATCGTTGGATACAACACTTACCTGATACCCAGCGGGTGGAATAGATATTGATGCAAAACCATCGCTACCGATATCAATTTCTTTAGTTTTACCCAATCTCAAAATACTAATTTCTCCGCTTGATAAATATTCACCATAGGAATTATATACTCTAAAATTAAGCGGGTATTCAGCAGGGAAATCTAAATTTAGTGTTTGATCATTCTCGAAGGTAATATCTTTTTCAAGATTAAATGACCTATAGCTCATACTTAGGCTATATTTTCCAGTTAATAAACCTAAGAAAACATATTGTCCATTATCTTTTTTTTCAGCTGATAAAACCACTAGTTCAATCATCTCATTGCTAGTTATTTTTGGATTTACTTCAACTTCTGGTTTAAAACCCCATGTATCCTTTAAATTAATAGTTAAATCAAACAGTTTGACCATATAAGATTTTTTTAAATCAATGAAATGATTCTTAATATTAAGAGCAATAATTTTCTCATCTATTAAAAAACCATTATAAATAATCTTTAAAGTATACTTCTTCAACGAAAAACAAGGAGCATTTATTATTCCATTTCCATTTTCATCGGTCTTAGAATCAGAAATAACTACACCATCACTTAAAAGATATAATCCCACGTCTTTTACTCCAACGTTATTTTGATCATTAACTAAAAGTTTTATTGTTCCCTGAGATTTACAATAGATCTGCAATGTATCATTTTTATTAAGATCTATAATTCCAAATCCAATGTATTGTCTTTGTTTTGCAAATTTTGGATTTTCTCTAAATATTTTAACTAAATATGTTCCAGCTTCCAAACCAGGAAAAATTATTTTTTTATAAAATGATAAATTTTTCCAATCAAAAATTCCTATGGCAGTTTTTATTTTTTGAAAAATATTCTTTCCTTCAAAGTCAATCTCTATCTCACCTAAGCCAAGTCTACTAACTGCACCTGATGATTTAAAGCTGTTTTCTTTGTAAAGCTCAGCATAAATATAAGAAATGTTTTTTCCAAGCAATGCTGAAAAAAGTGAACCAAGAGGAACCGAAGGAGATAAATGAACATAGGTCTTCAAAGAGTATTTCTCAGCTTCTTCTTGATCTTTTGTTACATTTTCTCTTAAAATTGGAATATTTTTTATAAGATTTTGATAGATAACTGATTCCTCATCAACTCTTTCATATCCCTCTTTTTCAACTGTTAAAAATTCCACTTTATAATCATATTGCGCACCTTGTTTCAATACTGTATCATGTTTCCCATTTTCATAGCCGTTCCTGGTCAATATAACATTTCCTGTATCAGCTTCAAGACCTGTAAATTTAATATTTTGTTTAACAAAAGCTTTTATTTGTATTCCATCATCATCTCCATTGGTTATCCCTGTGTTTGAACTAAAAATCAATCCATGTGCTTTACCATTTGATGGATTATATAGGCAAGTCCATGCTTTTTTTCCAAGATCAATATTATCTTCAGTTGATAATTCCATTTCACGTTCAATACTAGTTGGATTAAGATTAATTTGGTAGTTTCTGATTGTATCATCTTCAGAATAAACAAAAACTTCGGGTAATATTTCCCCTACATTCATTTTTTCTATTGATGCACTACGTGATTTTATTGATGTTATCTCTGCGATAACACCATCTTCAACACTTGGTTCCTCTATATCTATTTCTTTAATTATTTCATGGTGAGCATCTACAAACATTCTTTTTGTTTCAGTGGGGCTGTAATAATATGTATAAATATTGTCACTTTTGATATCCCTGCGAGGAGAAATACATTCAATTCGTACGCGGGTCATTATGTTTCCATCAACAATTATTTGTTTATTGATTTCTTTAGCCCAAGAAGTACCAAAATATGCGGGTTCTTCTACTATACCATATCTAAAATCAAAATCACCAAGTTGATCTAAATTATATGTTTCAACAACTTTAGATCCCGGTTTAAATTTTATAACACTTAGAGCGATTGGATTTCCTAAAAGTTCTCCTTTTTGAACAACAGCATATATTACATTGTCTTCCTGTTTAATTCCGAAATAATCAAAGTCTATTTTTTGACCTGAAATAGGTTCATAAAAATAATGCGAATCCTCAAGAAACACATGTTTTTCGTAATTAGGGTTATCAGTTTGATCGGAATCATAAAAAACATAGTATTTTTCTGTTCCATCTGATTCTATTGGAATAAGAAAAACCAATCCACAAGAACTAATATGTGTATCATCTATTTTTTCAAGGTCATAAATTTGTGATTCAAGTTCTGTTACATCGCCGCTTTTTTCCATCCCTACTCTCACTGAATTGTCTTTTTCATCTTTTGCATAGCATGCTTTAGAAAACTCTACTTTAATGTCTATAGGTTGAAATTTTGCCTGCTCAATGCTTGTATCAATTGGAACCTGTATCTCTTGTTTAAAAGCAAAATCTGAAATATCTGCTGATTTTATGTCTGAAGCTGTAACAAAATTGGTAAACATAGTTGAAAATAATATTATAATAATTATTGTTATAGTGTATTTTTTTGATATCATGAATGAATAGAGATATTATCAACAATTATATAAATATTTTATTATAAATAATGTATTTTTATAAAATAAAGGTAAGAAAAGGAATTATCATTAAAACTATTGCGATTATTCCCAACAGTAATCCAAAAGAACCTAATCTATATTTTTTAGGTAAAGCCTTCTGAGACATGTAAACTACTGCAATACCATAAAACAAGACACATACAACACCAATGAAAAGTAATGTTATGCTTAATATCAGCATAAAAGAAAGCCCTTTGAAAATCAAAATAGATAGAGGAATACCAAGAATTAATATATAAAACACTAAATAAGCAAGGTATCTTCTATATTCCATTTTGTAAACTCTAGGAATAATGTTTTTCGTTGTTTGTCTTATCATTCTTGCTGCTGCTTCAAAGCCGGCATACATCGTACCAAAAAAAGCAAAAAATACACTTATCTGAAACAGAGGTTTAAGAATTGGTGACAAAGATGTGAAAATTATTGCCTGTTGTTCAATTAAATCAACGTTACTTGGTAAAAGAGACGAGCCATCTGGTTGTGGACCAAGTAAGAACATACCACATAAAATATAACACACAGAAACAATAGATACAATTATAAAAGCGATTGCTAAATCTACTTTTAAAGGAATCATAAGTTTTTTTGATTTCTTGATTTCTTCTGAGTCATCTGGGAGAAAAGTTATGTTTCCTTTTTCTTTTTTAAACTCCTCAAATTTTTCTTCTTCAAATTTTTCGGGGTCTTTTTTATCTTTAAAAATACCCCAATGTTTTACTTTTATCCAACCAAAATATCCCACTAAAGGAATCATTGAAATAGCAAGAGTTCCAAGATAACCAAGAATAATCATTGGAATGGGTGTTTTTGTAAAACCTTCTACATTACTTACCCAGGCAGGATAAGAGGGAACATTTCCTATTTTAAAGAAACTTACAATCATTCCGATATAATCAACATTTGTTTCATGTTGAAGTACAAAAATCACAGAGATTATTGCACCGACACCAAGAACTACTACAAAGAATGCCTGCGCAAACTCAATAAATTTGTATTTTGTAAAAATGACTAAAAAAGCCGTAAGAAGAGCTACCCCTATCCCAAGAGGCAAGTATAAAGCTGTATTTGAAGTTCCAGTAATTATCCATGCGAGAGATTGACCAACTGTAGTAATTATTGTTGCAGTAAAAATAGGTATAAAAATCATGACAATTATCAAAATAAGCCAGTTAAACCAGCCTCTCTTAGTTTTATAAGAAAAAATATCCATGATATTGATACCTGAAAGCATAGTAAATCTTGTACCAATATAACAAAAAATATATGATGCAATATTAACAGTAATTAGCCACATAAGACCAAAATGTGCCCATGCGCCAATCTGTGGACCAAGAATTAGTTGACCCTGACCTATTGTCATAGATGCAACAATTGCACCAGGCCCAAAAAACAATAAATATTTTAGATATTTTTTAATAGAAGGTTTTTCAGTTAAAACTTTATCTGGTTCAGGATAACTAATTTTTTCCACCACGTCTTCTCAATCCTCAAAAACAATTTGCGATTTACTTTCAATTTTTATATCAGGTTTTTTTGCTCCTTCTTCCATGCGAACCATACGATCATAAGAATCTGCTCCACCTGCTTTATTAATTATATCACGGCCTTTTTCAATCTGCTTTAAAATGCTAATATTAACCCGTTCCATTGAACCAGGTGCAATTATTTTTAGAAGCTTGGTTGTACCTGAAAAACCATATGGTATCGATTCCATAATCATAATAGTGCCAGGAATCGCAAAAAACCAACGTCCTATACTATCCTCACCAAATTTTGTAATAGGAATTCCAGCTGCTGCTTGCCTTTCAGCTTTTGGTCCAACATGTGCAACAACCCATTTGCCATCAATAAATGCTTCTCCTTCTCCTTCGAGCATGAAATAACCCATAGAGTCATACCATTTTTTAACCAAAGGATCTGCTACCACAACTGAGTCATACCATGCTTTTATCACATTCATTGCAAAAACCTTATAGCGTGCTTTTATACCCGCAGCGCGACACAAAGCGATAAACGCAGTTATCAGATGAAAACAAGTGCCCGTCCCACGGTCTAATGTTTCACTAACACTATTGAGAGGACATATCTCAAGGGTCATTTGTTCTTTTACAAGTTCAAAGGCCCCTTCAGCAAATTCTCTATCGCTTTTTTTATATGCTCCAAGTTTATGAGCTAGTGCTACAACTTTAGGTTCTCTATGATCACAATAAAGAGTTGGCCTAAGATATTTTTCGTTAGAATTATTTATCTTCATATCTTTACTAAATTTTGGGATTTCGTATTCTCTTTTTGGTCTAATATATCTCTCGGAATTAGGTAGACTTTTCCTTAGTTTTTTTAGGTCGCCCATATTTAATAAAAGAGTTTTACTAAGTGAAAAAGCACCTGCAATAAACAACTTAGTAGTCATCTTCTGTGGAATATAACCTTTTTCTTTTATCTCACGGATACTAGTCAAATTTAATCGTCTCCTGTATCCATAGAAATCATTCGTCTAAGTTCCTCTGCACAACCACGCATCTCCTTACCTGAAATACGAGTAACTTCAGGCTCAAGTACAGGTCCAGGTCTATCACATACAGGACAGTGTTCAAGCATACGAGATTTATCACCGCTAATAATAAAACCAGGATAACTAAATGTTGAACCATCTAAAAACGCAAAACGTCCCCATTTACCATATTCTAATGGTTTAGAGTTTTCATCTAGTATCATTGGATGATAATAAGTATAGGGGATATGTAAGTAATGACCTTCCTGACATTGAACCATCCACCCATTTCCTTCGACCATTCCATAAAGGTCTAAACAGTATTCTGTGTTTATTCCAAGAACCTCTTGCATTCTTTTTCTAAAATCTTCTAATGGCATACGATGATTTTCTTCTATTTTCCATCCTCCACCTGTAAGTATTGCAGCACGATCAGAAAAATCAAAACTTTTACCCTGTTCAATAAGTTTCTTTGTAACAGCATACAAAATAAATGGTGCACCAGCAAAAACTATCTTGTTTTTTTCTTTCTCATTTTTTTCAAGCCATTTGATAATATCATTAACAATCTTTTTATTCATTTTTGCAATAACTTTTTGTATCATTTTTGCTTTGAAACTACCACTGCCTGTCATACTAAGTTTAATGAGTTCAGTGTTTATCTCTCTATCAATTGCAGATTTAACCTCAGATACTGCATTAAAAAAAATAGTGCAAACCTTACCTGCGAAAACATTTGTTTTAAAAGGGTTAGGCATCAACAAATAGCCTTTCATAGAATAATCATAAACTGGGTATGCCATTGTTATTGAGTTTTTTGCTATAGCATATTCTGAAATGTTAAAAGTTCTTGAGTCTCTTGGGATGAATGTATGTCTTCCACTAGTGCCACTGCTATAAGCAACAACAAAACCTGATGCGTTAAAAGAATTAATAATATCATCAAAATTAGGATTTTTTCCGGATATCTTGACTTGAGGTATATGTCCTGTAAAGATATTTGCAAGCCACATAGCAAAATCCCGACCATGCGGATAGTCTTTATAAAACTCTCCTGGTATTAGCGGTATTTTTTCTATGTCGTCATATGTTTTTATGTCGCTTGGAGTTATATTCATTTGTTTACAAAAAGAATTGTACATATTGTTATTTTCATAATGGTTTTTGAACTGGTATTTTATAGCATTAAATTGCAGTTCTTTCCCTTCTTTTATGGGAACTCTAAAAGGGTCTTTTGGGCCATATACTGCTTGATCAGGTGGTGTCCAATCTTTTTTTGGTGGTATATATTTTTGTACAAGTTTGTCAAATTTTTCTATGTAATCGTCAAAGCTGATCATTTGAATATTTCGCTCCGGCTTTTGTTTGTTTTTCTTATTAGATAATTATTTTTATTATTTATAACTGTTATTATACTTCATTATGTTTATATTATTGTCGATTTGTTATTCGACTAATAGCTACATTTAAGCATACTTTGTCAGAGTATAAAAAATAGAAATGATAAAGATTTCATAAATAAAAATCACTCTTTTAGCTTCATTATTGCTTCAGCAATGTCCCCATCTGTATCCTCAAGTGCTTTTTTTGCTTGTGCTTTGGTTTTTCCCGTTTGCTCTGCAACTAAATCAATATCCTCTTGAGGAATTCCTTCCTCTTTTTCCTCTAATTCTTTCCTGGCTACTATTCTGGGTCTACCCGATATTTGATATGTCTTTTGCCCCTGTGCATCCATCTCTGTT
>MUGC01000289.1 GCA_002900535.1 Thermoplasmata archaeon M9B1D
TATGTAATTTAAAACGAAAGGGAGTGAAGACAGATGACGCCTTTTACAAATATATATGACTTGGCTTTAATTACTATGGGTGATTATAAGATTAAAAATTTAGCAATTAGAGATGAAGATGCATTTTTTACCTATATGCGTTCATTATTAATTGAAGCAATTCCATTATTTGCTGGCTGTCTTCAATCCTTAGATTATACAAGTCAAGAAGAGGCAGACCCAGAAGACACAGAAGTTCATACGGTATATTATTTCACTAATACATTAACATATACTGAACAATCAATATTAGCCAAAGCGATTAATATTAAATGGTGGGAACAAAATTTACAAGAGGTTACAGTATTCAAAACAGCTATACCAGAACGAGATTTTACAAAGATAGATGTAGCAAATGGAGTAAAGCAAAAATCAGAATACAAAGATAAAATGATGCAAGAACTATATCAAATGATTAATGAATATCAAAACAGCAATTTCCCTTCATTAAGTTTCTTTGGAGGGTTATGATATGGCAATGGAATTTTTTAATAATAATATAAATAATGGCATAGTTCAAAATCCATATGACCAATATCATGATTTTGCTCAAGCTGTATTTGATGAACTATGGGAAGACACAACTCAGATTAGAGTAATAAAAGAACAATCTTATCCATTTATAGATGAATATACAGAATATGAAGCAAGAGTCGATACGGTATCAGAATTTTCTGTAAATACTAATAAAATGAGTGGAGATTTTATTAAAGTAATATATAGAGATATAGACCATCCATTAAATCATAAAGGACAGAAATATAAATATAAAACAGACGGTACGAATGAAGAATGGTATTTATGTTATGATAGATTAAATGATTTGAATTTGACGCCAGATTTTAAATGTATAAGATGCAATAATTATTTAACATTTATAAAGAATGGAAAAATAATTAAAGAACCATGTTCAATTGGATACGAAATGACATCAACTAATGCAAATGTAACAAAAGACGCAACGGTTGCACAAAGAAGATTAGTTTGTTTAGTGCAAGGAAATGACAATACAAAAGATTTTGAGATTAATCAAAAATTTATATTACAGCATAAACAAGCATTTAAGATTACTGAGGTGAACATATTACAGCAAGAAAATAATATGACAGAAGATGTTACAATGTATACAATGTATATTGAATGGATTCCTATTACATCAAATGATAATCTTGAATTAAATTTGGCAGATTATTATAATTCAGTTTATGATGTTGAAATTAACTCATCTAATTTATCATTAGTCAATGGAGATACTGGTCAATTAACAGCAACAGTTAAGCTTAATGATGAAACACAATCGAATATTGATATATCATGGTCTACAAGCGATTCTAGCGTTATTTCAATTGATAGTCTAGGTAATTATCAAGTAACTGGTTCTGATGGCTCTACAGCGACAATACGAGCTTACATTGATGGAAATGAAATAATATATGATGAAATAACAATTGATGTGGTTGCTATTGCAACAGATAATAAAGAAATTGTAATTAATCCTACTGTAATGACAGGAAGATTATTAGAAGGTTTAAGCGTTAATATTTCTTATGGAGTATATAATAATGATGTATTAACAACTGATATTGTAACGGTGACTCCTAGTGGTGCTAGTGCTAGTGATTATAGTTTAACATATGGAACAAATATTGTAACGGTTACTAATATTAATAAATCAAGCATTCCTTTAACTTTAACATTTGAGTCTGGTATATTGACACCTAAGATATTAGAAATTACGTTAGGAGGTATTCTATAATGATATATAATGGAAATAAAACAACCTCTTATAATGATTTTACTGATATGCCAAAAGTACCAATAAATATAGTTAAGAAAATAGCAAAAGATAATAGTCCAGATGCAGAAAATTTATGGAAGATATTAAGATATGACGAAATGGATGCATTGAGTAAAACAAATCTTACTTATCAAGAAAAGATGGCATTAGTATGGACTCCAGATAAAGTAGATACAAG
>MUGC01000290.1 GCA_002900535.1 Thermoplasmata archaeon M9B1D
AGATATTTCTTTTTGTTTTTTGGCTAAATCATATGCGGTTATTTTAGGCAAAATGACTCCCTCCTTAACTTGGGAATTTATGCACCCAGGAACCGTAATACAGATAGTAATTATAAAATTATTTGTTTTAAAAATATTTAAGGGCTTATTGAATGTATTATCCACTAAAATTTATCTTAAATAGAAAAAAATTCGAAAATTATTTATACTTTTTTTTTAGTCTATAGAAAAAAATAAAATATATAGTTAAAATTAATAGAGGAGAGAACTTTGAAGAAAAAATTTTTAATTGGATTAGTATCAATATTTTTATTAATAGGAACATTAAGCGGGTGTTTAGAAGAAGAACCTGAATCAACTCCTATAAACAATGCTCCAGAAGCTAGTTTTACAGAAAAACTTTATGATATGACGGTGAATTTTACGGATACATCATCAGATGCAGATGGGAATGATTTAACATACCTTTGGGACTTTGATGATGGAACAACAAATGATTCACAGAATCCGGTTCATACTTACATAGAAAATGGAACATATACTGTTACATTAACAGTGAATGATGGTACTGAAGAAAATGTATCTACAAAAACGATAATTGTTGGAAATCTTGTACCTACTGCTGAATTTATTTACGAGATTGAAAATTTAACTGTCACGTTTAAAGATAAGTCATATGATCCTAATGGTGATAATTTAACATACCTTTGGGACTTCGGTGATGGAACAATCAATAATTCACAGAACCCGGTTTATACATATACTGCAAATGGAATCTATAATGTCACACTTACTGTTACAGATCCTTATGGCAAGACAGATACAACTGAAATAGAAATGACTGTTGAATAAAAAAGTGAAGAATAATTAATACAAATGGATGGTAGAAGGTAATTAACCCTGTAGTACTATCATTTCCATTATTTTATGATTTTTATTTTTACTTTTTTTTATAACTTTATGTTTTTTACAAAAATCCGCATCGATTTCAATTACAGATCTGCATAAACAATGATTCCCATATGTTTTATAAAAAACTCCTATTTTAACTTATATTTTATATGATATCTTAATTTTATTTTTTTCAGAAATTATTTAGAAGATATAATTTATAATGGAAAACTTGTTTCAGTATTTGATTTAAGTTCATGTTTAAAAACTTTAATATTATAATACTTACATTATTTGCCCTTTCTATTATTTTTATTCTAGATTCTAACTGTAAATCGGCAGTGGAAAAAAATATTTTATATTTTGAAAATTCAGGTTTTATTGAAACATATGATAATATTTCCAATGCAATTGATATTGCAGAAAATGGTGATACAATTTTTGTACATCCGGGAGTTTATTGTGAAAATTTTGCTATTAACAAATCTATTAATTTAATTGGAAGTGACAAAAACAATACTATTATAGAATGTCAGAACGAGGAATATGGGCTCTTAGTTCTAGCAGATCAAGTTAATATTTCAGATTTTACGATTCAAAATGCAACAATTGGTATTTATCTCAAAAGCTCCAAAAACACAATTGAAAACAATATATTTCAAAATAATTCGAACGCTGTTTTTATAAAAGATACATCAAATAACAATGTTTCTTCTAATATATTTAAATCAAATACTGAAGGAATTTATCTATACAATTCTACAGGTAATAATATTTTTAAAAACTTGATTTTGGATGATTCTTATTTTGGAATTAAATTTTTGGAAAAATCAAGTAAAAACATATTTTCTTTTAATAAAATTACAGATTGTATTAGATGTGTTACAATTGATCGTTGGTCTAATAATAATTCTATTTCAAATAACAATTTTTCAACAATTCAAGAAAGTTATTGTGTCGATATTAAAAATTCTTTTAATAATCACATTTTTAATAATTCATTTTATAATTGGTCTCGGGCAATTACTCTCGCAAACTCTCAAAATAACACAATAAACAATAACAAATTTTATAATAACGAGGTAGGAATTTTTCTTGAAGATGCAGAGT
>MUGC01000042.1 GCA_002900535.1 Thermoplasmata archaeon M9B1D
TTGATATTAGAAGGAGAAAATTTACTTACAAAACGTAACATTTCACATAATGCAATTTTTGGAAGTATTTCATCGATATCAGTTGATTTTGGGGTTCCAGTACTGATGACTAAAGATGAGATGGAAACCGCAGATCTTTTAAAGGTTATTGCTACACGTGAGCAAAAAAAGGATAATAAAGTAGTAGCAGTAAGAGGGGAAAAACCTCAGATGTCGCTGAAAGAGCGGCAACAATACTTAATAGAAGGTCTTCCAAATGTTTCAGCGGTTCTTGCAAAACGTCTTTTAACGTATTTTGGAAGCGTGAGAGGCATTTCAAATGCCTCAGAAGAAGAACTTATGCAGGTTGCAGGTGTTGGAAAAGGTATTGCAACAGAGATAATTAAAGTATTAAATTCTGATTATTTTGAGTGAAATAATTAAATCCCCAAAATATTTAAATTAATTACCGTGTTACCGGTTAAAAACAAAGAATGGTGGTTGCTATGTCAAATGATGACAAAATTGCTCAAGTTTGCGACGGTTTAAACATGCTTAATGAAGATAATTCTATCCCTCGTAATATTAGAAGAGGAGCTGAGGAAGTAAAAGCAACTCTTTTAAATAATGGCAATCCATTGGATGTAAGGGTTGCGACTGCAACATCAAAACTAGATGAAATGGCAAATGATCCGAATATTCCTTTGCATGGTCGAACTTTGATTTGGAATATAATGAGTCGTCTTGAAGAATTAGCTTAAGATTTTTTCTTTGTTTTATTAAATAAATTTAAATATATGAAGCTGTAATAAAAAAGGTGGGAGGATAAAAGATTTATGATTAGAATAGGTCCAGCTGGTATTCCTCTTTCTTGTAAAGGCCGAACAAATAAAGATGGGCTTGTTTATACAAAACAGATCCTTGATTTAAATGCAATGGAGATACAATTTGTTCGTGGTCTTTATGTTATGGAAGATGAAGAAGCTCAGTTTATTCATGATTATGCAAAAGAAAACGATGTAGAGCTTCATGTTCATGCTCCATATTATATTAATCTAGCAGGTAGTGGAGAAGAACTTGATTTAAGTTTAGAAAAAGTAATTTATTCGGCGCGTATAGGAGATAAAATGGGTGCCAAAACTGTTGTAGTCCACCCAGGATATTATGGTGAAGAGACCGAAAAAAAGACAATGAAAAAAGTGGTTAAAAGCTTAAAGAAAATCCAAGGAGCCTTTAAAAAAGAAAAATTAAAGATAAAACTTGGTATTGAAACGATGGGTAAAAAACGTGTTTTTGGTACCCTTGATGAAATCATTGAGATTTGTAATCAAGTAAAAGGCGTCATACCTGTTATAGGTCTTGGTCATATACATGCTCGGACAAATGGTGGTCTTAAGAAAAGAGAGGATTTTGAGGAAGTTTTTACTAAACTAAAATCTTTAAGACTTAGACATTATCTTTTACATGTTACAGGCGTTATGTATGAAGATGGAAATGAATACTATCATGTACCAATAAAAAAAGGTGATATGCCATTAGCACCATTAATTGAAATTATTTTTGATAACAACTATAATGTTACATTTATCTCCGAATCCCCATTGCTTGAACACGATGCAGTATATATTCGTCTTCAAGTTGAAAAAGCGATTATGAAACGTACTGGGAAAGAAGAAGCAGATTATAGAGATCTTTCGGAGATTTTATGAAGAAAAGTGAAATATTTCGCGATTCACTTAATTATATTCAAAGGAAAATTAAAGATATTTTAGATTCTGTATCTACTGAAGATATCAATAAAATTAAAAATCTTTTTTTCAAATCAAACAGGATATTTGTTTATGGTGCAGGGCGCTCTGGTCTTGTTGCGAAAGCATTTGCAATAAGACTCACTCATTTAGGTTTTCAAACATTTGTAATAGGTGAAACAATTACTGCTCCTGTTCAAAAAGGTGATGTGGTATTGATTATCTCTGGTTCTGGTGAAACGATGCCTGCTATTATGACTGCAGAAATCGCAAGGAATCTTAAAGCATCAGTCGTATCAATTACAGGGAAAAAAAGGTCTGATATCGCTCGTTTTGCAGATATTACTTTATATATTTCTGCTTCTTGTAATGATGTAGAGCGTAAAACGTATGCTCCGCTGGGAACATTATTTGAGGCTAGTGTATGGATACTTTTAGATGGGATTATCGCCGATCTTTTAGATAGTAAAAAAGAATGTGAAGAAGATATGCGCGGTCGTCATGCAACCCTTCAGCAATAATTATCTAGGAATATTTTTTCTTCATAAAAATTAATGCTAAACAACAAAAAATCCCAAAAGCGTTAGCAATTATTACAGCTAATGCGTGGATTACTAAGCCATATATGAGCCAAAGACTCATTCCTAATGCAAGAATTCCTGGCATATAATATGAAACATCTTCAAGTTTTTTTGTTTTATATCCCTTAATTAGTTGAGGAATAAATCCTAAAGAAGTTACTGCTCCGGCAATAAGTCCTAAAATCTCAATATATATATACATGTTATTGTTTTGTTCATCTTTATTTTGATATTAAACTTTTTGAAATATTAATATTTCTTGTTGAAGATATGGAACAGCACTGCGATTAAGATTAAATGATAGACAAATCCTATCGCAAGATAAATAACGTCTACTGATCCATTTTTTAAAACATTATCTAGTGTTAAAAGTGACCAGTAAGTTGGAACTGGGCTAAATATCCATTTTAGGTTGCCAAGATTAAGTAAAAACGCAAATATTGGAATTAAAAAAACTGATCCACCAATTTTGAAAATTGCAAATGCTTGAACTTTATTTGTTGCAAATGATGTTACAAATAAAGATGCGACTGGTGTAAATAGAGCAAACAAAAGAGCAACTGGAATATATGAAAGATATGAAAATTCTGTCATGTTTACTAGACCCGAGAGAGGTGGAAAGATTAAAAGTACAATAAATGAAAAAAATAACATGAAAAACATACGGAATGCAAGAAAGCTAGTTCTTGAAATTGGCATGACTCTTAAAACGGTTAGCAAATGCTCATCTCTTTCATCAAGTATTAAAAAAGCGGTAATAAAACTGAAAATAAATGGGATTATTACAACGAAAAACATAAGAACTAAAGAAAATTCTGATGCAAGTTGAAAAATGCCTCCGATTTTTGGTTCTATTATATGAACAAGTATTCTTGAAAATACGATTAGCAGTATAGGGTAGGCAAAAAATGCAAAAAGAAAGAAGCGGTCTCGTATTATATTTCTTAAGTCATTTACTGCAAACCTTAAAAGATATAACATGTGTTTTAGCCTCCTTTTAGCACAATATGTTTATAAAATGCTTTTTTTGCAAGGATAAATAAAATTACAATCCAAAACAGTTGATAACCTATTCCATATCCAATTTCCCATAGTTGAAGTCCGTTGGTACCAAAAATACCTTTAAATAGTATAAATGATGCTTGTGTTGGCCACAAATAGAATATATCATTAACATACAAACCTGATAGATGTAGCATCGGGAAGAAAGTAAGTCCAAGGAATGCAACTGCAAACCCCATTAAATATTCATTTACGCTTTTAACGCGAGAAACTAGGATGAATCCTAGAAGTATTAACATTATAGATGTAAGAATAATAGATAAACTAAGATAAAGTATACCCCTTAACGTAATACTAACTTCTCCAAAAACATTCAATAATATAATAAATATTGTTGCAGAAATAATAGATAGAATTGTAAGCGAGATCATCTTTGATAAAAGATACTCTTCAGTTTTCATTGGTGTAATTACTAGTGCCTGGAGAACATTTTCTGATTTTTCAAATAAAACTAGTGCACCAACGAACATAATTCCAATTAGTGCTGGATCAAAAAATAAAAGCAATGTATGAAAAATTTTACTGTTCATATCAGGTACAGCTTGAGTAATAATAAAATATAAAACAACGCTTAAAATTGAAATATGAATAATTTTGTATCTATAAAGAAGAGTAAACTCCCATTTAAGCATATTTTTAAGATTACTCATTTCAACTGCCGCCCCGTTGCTTTAATAAATATATCCTCCAAGGTAGCTTCTTCTGTATGAATCGTCTGAACGGTACCCGTTTTTAATAGGGATAAAAAGGATTTATTATCCACAAGATTTTGCAGGTCAAACTCTTGACTTGCCAAATCACCATCTTTGAGATATTCTAATCTTACAACCTTTTTACCATGTTTAATCTTTAATTCTCTGGGGCTTTCAATAAGAACAAGTTTTCCGTCAACAATGAATCCTACTCGATCACATAATTCATCTGCATCATGCATATTATGAGTTGTAAGAAAAATTGCTCTTCCTTCATTTCTTTTTTGAAGGATTATATTTTTTATTAAACGTCTACCAACAGGGTCAAGACCAGTTGTTGGTTCATCGAGAAAAAGAACCTCTGGATCGTTTAACAAAGATCTTGCAAAGTTAAGCTTTGATTTCATACCTTTTGAAAATGTTCCGACTCGTTGGTTTGCATCTTGTTCGAGTTCTACCATTTTTAAAAGTTGCAGAGTTGGAATTGTTCTCCGACGGTAAAATGATGCGAAAAGTTCAAGGTTTTCCAAAGCTGTAAGCTTTTGATAATGATTAGGGAGCTCAAAACCAACTCCAATTCTATTATATAAATCTGTTTTCCAGCTTTGAAGGTTTCTATCAAGAATTTCAACTGTTCCAGTATATCCTTTTAAAAGTCCGATTATTACTTTTTGTGTAGTAGTTTTTCCAGCACCATTTGGACCTAAAAATCCGAATATTTCTCCTTTTTTTATTTTAAAAGATACACCATTTACAGCTTTTTTATTTGACTTCGGATAAGTAAATTCAAGATTTTGTACATTTAACATCTCGTATCACATCCTCATCTCAATAGTTTTAAACCTATCAGTTCTAACCATGATTATATAACGTATATATTTGGTAAATATAATTGATTTGTGCCATACATGTATTATAGTTTATATATGAACTTTGGTATACTGAGTTTATGAGAAAAATTACAATTGATTTAAAAGTTAAAAAAGAATATGTAGAACTGTTAAATTTTTTGATTGATAAAACTGAGTCAATTGAGTTAATAGAACTAATAAAACTTGATTTTGAAAAAGGAGTAAAAATGGGCATCGCAGCACTTAACATGAAAGACGGTTTCACAATTGACGATATTGAGATACCTGATTTCATGGAAATGTTGACTGTATTGAAACAAGAAGGAAATAGATATATTGTTTTTGCTAAAGTTAAATTTTTCAAAAAAGTAGTTCGTCTTACACAAAAATTTAACATTGACATAATATGGGATACACCATCAATTTTTAAAAAAGACAAAATGGTGTTATCTGTAATTGGTGATGAAAAAAATCTGCAAAAATTTCTTGACGCGATAAAAATTCTTGGAAAAGTAGAAAGCGTTAGTTTTAAAAAAGCAAATTTTAATGATCAGAGTATTATTTCATGTTTAACTAAAAGGCAAAGGGAAATATTGATCGCTGCAAAGAAAAATGGTTATTATAGTTATCCAAGGAAAATTAATAGTGAAGAGCTTTCTGAAAAAATTGGTATTAGTAAACCTACTGTCATCCAGCATCTTAGAAAAGCTGAAGTAAGGCTTATCTCTAATATATTTATGGGATATTAAAAACCGCTATATTTTTAGAAAATTACTACTCAATCGGCCTTTGAACCACTGGTGTGATCTTACTAGTACATCGTAGCCATCCTGGTTCAAGGAAATCGTAAACTAATTCTAAATCTTCTGCTTCCACGATATAGTATGTTATATGTTCACAGAATGCTCCATATATTGCTAGTAGCTTAACTCCTTTGACATTTTTATACAGTGCCTTTATCCCACCTTCATTTTTTGTGCAGGTTTGTGGGGTATGGATTTGAGTTATATGTAATAACATTTCTCACCTCCCACCATGATTTATCGATTAATGATATATTAGATTTGTGATAATTTTAAAAAAATATTTCCATTCTGATGTGTTAATATAATATTTGCCAAGTAATAACGCAATAAATGTTAAGAAATATTAAGTATACTTCTGGTTATATAATTTAAGTGATAAATTATGAAAGTATCGGCATTTAATGGAAGTCCCAGGATGGACAAGGGTAATACAGCTCTAATACTGAATCCTTTTCTTGAGGGAATGAAGGAAGCAGGAGCAGAGGTAGAACTCATCTACACAAGAAAACTTAATATTAAACCATGTACAGGTGAGCTTCTTTGCTGGGGTAAGAACCCTGGCAAGTGTCATATTTCAGATGATATGCAATTTCTTTACCCTAAGTTATGCGATACCAATATTTTTGTATTAGCTACACCAGTCTATGTACCACTACCGGGTATGATACAAAATCTCATTAATAGGCTGGTTCCACTAATGAATCCTGTTCTTGAAATGAGGAATGACCGTACACGTGCTAGATTTCGTCAAAATGTTAAGATACGTAAAATTGTGCTTGTATCATCATGTGGTTGGTGGGAGAAAGGAAACTTTGGAACGGTACTTCGCATTGCTGAGGAGTTAGCAGAGGATGTAAGTGTCGAATTTGCAGGAGGAATTCTTCGTCCTCATGCAGAGTATTTGAGAGAAGAGAATGAAAAGACAAGAGAAGTTCTAAAAGCAGCTAAGGAAGCAGGTTATCAGCTAGTAAAAGAGGGCAGAATGTCTCCAGAGCTTCTAAATATTGTTAGTTGTGAATTAATATCTCTTGAAAAATATATGGAAGCCAACAATCAGATTCATAAATAGGTACTATAAACTCTCTTTTTACATTTTGTTGTTTTCGCAAGTTCTTTTTTTAAATTTGTTACATATGTAATAATTAATATTTAATATAAGATAACTCATTCAATATTGTAGGATACTTAATATTTTTCTACATGTGGGGGAAAAAAATGAAAAAAAAGAGTGTTATAGCGTATATATTAATGCTGATGATTATAACTGCACTATTACCAACATCTGGAATAATTGAAGGTGATGAAAATAATTATTTTAAATATCCACAAACTTCTAATTTGCCAGATGATTTTGAATTAATAGGATACTCGATTAGCAATGATACTTGGAATGATAACTACAAGCTTGAAATAAATAATGATGGATTATCAAAATATTATTGCATGTACCATGAAGATAGAGAACAATTAAAGTGGACATTGGTCAACGAATTTACTATTTCAGCAGATGTAATGGATGAGATATGGAATGAAATACTAGATAATGATTTTTTTAGCTTAGATGAGTTATATGAATCTCCTGTATCTGAATCAGGTGGAGATTATGCTAGATTAACAATAACAGGTAACGGACAAACACATGATGTAAAAACAGTAAATATCGTTGTACCAAAATTTGATCGTATTATTCTTAAAATCAATATGTTAACACCTGAAGATAGTAATCTAATATATAATGCCTTATTTAAGTATAAGTCTAACAGCTGTCCTTTTAAACCTGATAAACCCTCAGGTGAAACAAATGGGGAAAAGGGTAATGAATATGAATATTCTACGAGTTGCATAGATCCTGAATTCAATAAAGTGTGGTATCTTTTTGACTGGGGTGACGGTACAGATAGTGGTTGGATTGGTCCTTATAACTATGGGGAAGAAGCATCAGCTAAACATACTTGGAGTTCAAAAGGGACATATAATGTAAAGGTGAAAGCAAGAGATGAATTTGAAGCAGAAAGCGTATGGTCTGATCCATTAGCAGTTAGTATGCCTAAAATTAAACAAAAAGATGATACAATTCTCTTAAAGATAATCGAATGGTTTCGCTCAAATGATTTTCAAACAGGCATCCTTTCATTGAGATCATTTATTTTAAATTATTTATTAGAGGAAAAAACTATAAATAGCCTCCATCAGAGTAAAGTTGAGCAATCTCTGTGGATAACTAATCCTGTGGGGAATGTAGCTACTGCATGGTTTCAAAATGGGAGTTTTACAAAAGTAGAAATCGAAGGATGTAATATTACTGTTAATCTATATATTGAAATTTTTGGAAGTGGAACTACAGCACAAGGTGGAACTGTTAGCGCTAGTGATATTGAATCGAGTATCGAAGACTTTTGGAATAGAAAAAATGGGGAAGGTAACTGGTATATCCGCTGTAAAGAAAAGGATCATGATTGTAATAATACAGAACCTGGTTGTAAGGTCACTTTTG
>MUGC01000043.1 GCA_002900535.1 Thermoplasmata archaeon M9B1D
TTGTGAAAATCTCCCAAGCAGTTTTTTTCTTATATACAAATTTGCTTTCTTTGTTATCCTTCTTCTTTTTTTCTTTTTTGTTTGCCATTTATAAGCCTCTGCACAATGTCATATTATATCTAAATAAAAAGATAACTAAGTAAAATGAATGTAAAAAAAAATAAAATATTAAGTTTTTATTTTTTTCGTTTTAGAATAACAAGAGCAATTGCTATTGCTCCTATAAAGACAACTAATTCAAAACCTGGTTGATTGTTGTTACCTCCACCGTTATTAGAACTTGTTTCATTAACAGTTACTGTAAACTCACCATATCCCCAGTTGCCTTCATCATCATAAGCATATAGTAAGCCTGAGTAATCGCCAGGTATATTAAATTTATAAGTGGGAGTTCTTCCTTCAATTGAAATAAGGCTGTCATAAAAAACCCATAACCATTCTAAATCTGTTGGATTTCCTTCCTCCAGAGTTCCTTGCAGCTTAATTGTTTGACCTGCATCTGTAAAATAATCTCCACCAGCGTTTATTACTAGGTTTCCTTCACTTACTTCCTCTACATCATTAGGTGCCTCATCAGAATATCCAGTTTCTAATTCAACATTTGTTAATGTTTGTGCATATATACCTAAAATTCTTTCATAGTTATTATCAAGATTAAATGATATAGATAAAATGGTTTTGTCAACCGATTCAGAGATTAGATTCATAGGTTCTTCACTTAATTCACTTAAGACAAGTACATCACCCTCAAAGTCTGGGAAGTCTATAGCAAAAATAGCGGCAAGAGGTCCATAAACTATTATATAACCTAAATAAGAAAATGCTGTTGTTTTAAGTGTTCCAAATAAAGAAACCCCTGATGTACTAAGGTCTCCACCAACAATTTTAAACTCTATATCTACTCTAGATCCTGTTTGAACACACGTTATTTCCCTGATATCAGCAGCATCATAGGTAACTTCAACACCCGTCTCATTAACAACATCACCAACGTCATCATTAATCGTTATGTTTCTTTCAATTGTATCAGCAGCATTAGCTGGACACATTGAAGTTACAAGCATGGTAATAAATACAATGGATAATACAAATTTTATTGACTTCATTTTTCTTTCTCCAAATAATTATATATTTTGACCCACCAATAGAGAACCATGTTTATAACATTTTTTACAACTATGACTCAAATTTAATTAATATTGATAAAATTTTACTTTATCAATCTATAATTAAGGCTTAATTTAACTTCTTTTTCAGATTTTAAACTTCTGTCGCCATTTCATCCGTTGTTGACTCAAGTGTTACAAGTTCATTATGTACCCTATCTGTTAAAATCGCACCTTGACGAGAGGGCGTTATTTATTACATCTTTTTCAATTGTTCTAAGTGAATATCTTATCATATGTTGAGGTTGATCTGCCATCTTTGAAAGTTTAATGATTTCAATAGGTCCATTTTTTGTACAATTTTTAAAACTTCGACATGTCTTGTTAATAAATCTAGCTCTTTTTCTGCGACGCTTGTTATGCTTGAGCTATATTTTTTTTGTATTCCTAGAATAATCTATACTGTTAATTGTTAAAAAGACAAAAAAAGCAAAAATATAAGACACACGATTAATATTCACATTACATGGCAACAGGATTTGCACTTCTATCAATAAGCCCATTAAGAGAAAAACAAGTATTCGAGAGTTTAAGGCAGATGCCGGAGATAACTGAGGTACATCCGTTATTTGGAGAATACGATATTTTAGTAAAAATACAATGTAGAGATATTGATCAAATAGGTGAAGTAGTAATCAAAAAGATAAGATCTCTTGACGGAATTGTTGATTCGAAAACACTAATTGGGACTAAAAGTTTATCTGGTGAATCTTAAGATTTTATTATTTTTTAGTTTTTTTTCGAGCTATATTTCTAAAATATTCCTCCACTTCAAACACTTCGGCTATGAATATAGCTTCTTCTCTTTCTTCATCACTATAAACCTGCCCCACAATTAACATACTTTCACTTTCTTTTCATTACATTACTTTCATGCTAGTTGATAACATGATTCACAATATTATATTTGTAACTCATATGTATATATTAGTTTCTGTTTTAAAAAAAAGTTTTATAGTTTTACGAGAAAATATATTAAGTAGTAAAATAATTTATAATTATATATGGATAAAAAAATCCGAGAGATGTTAGTTTCATTAATAATTCTAACAGTTTTAGTACATACTATAAGTGCAAACAACCATCTTCAATTTAAAAACACTTCACCATTTCAAAATCAAACAATATACGTTAATGACGATAACACAATAGGTCCCTGGAACGGGACAATCAAATACCCTTATAGAACTATAAAAGATGGTATATCAAATGCAACAACAGATTGCTTAATTTTTGTTTTTAATGGAACCTATAATGAAAGTTTTAACATAAATAAAAAAGTTAAGATACTAGGAGAAAATAAAACAAATACAATAATTGATGGTAAATATTTTGGTAATATTATTAATATAAATACAGACAACATAAAAATAGAAAATTTTACAATTAGAAAAACAGATGGGGATGTTAAAAACGCAGCAATTTTTATAAACTCAAATTACAACTTAATAAAAAATTGTATAATTTATCAAACAAGAACAGGTATATACATAAACAATAGCAATGGCAACATTATCGACAATTGCACTTTTCATACAAACGGTCAAGGAATATTTACAACATCTTCACAAAACAATATAATCTCAGGATGTTTTTTTACACATAACTCAATGGGAATCAACACTGACAACTCACAAAATAATCAAATTTTCCGTTGCTACATGAATACAAACGGCATTGCCTGCAATCTAAATTCAAGTTCAAATATAGAAATTACTCACTGTAATGTTAGTGACAACAGTGCAAACCTTGGTGGAATATTTGTAATAAATTGTGTAAACATAATAGTTGAAAACTCAATAATAAAGCACAATGGTGCAGGAATTTCAATATCATCGTCAAAAAATATAGATGTCTATAACTGTGAGCTTTGTTTTAATACTCATTTTGCAGTATCAATGCGACCGGGTTCAAACGATGTCATGATTTCTAAATGTAACATAAATAATAATCTCCGATATGCAATTTATATCGAAGAAAAAAACTTTTGTAAAATCAATAATAATAACATTGAAAAAAACCTCCTTTTTGGAATATACTCACAAGGAAGTATTTGTAATGCAAAATACAACTGGTGGGGGTCAGCTTTTGGTCCAAGTTTAACAGAATTTAGAAAATCTAGTAAAATATCACTATCTATAGGGAAAATAAATTTCGTACCATGGCATTTTAAATCTTTAGAAAATATTGGTGCAGACTGGACCTCAAACGAACCATACATGGTTTTCGAAGATTACAAAAAACTGGATATAAAAATAATTTTATATGGAAATGATACAGATATGGATGGGGTTCCTGATTGGTGGGAGACTAAATGGGGATACAACCCACTATTTTTTGATGATCATAAAAATATCGATGAAGATAAAGATGGGTTAAACAACTTTGAAGAATGCTATACCGATTCTTATGGATCAAACCCATATCAAAAAGATGTTTTTCTTGAAATTGATTGGATGGATTCAGGAAATCCTATTAAATCAAATGAGCCGCAACAAGACTTAATTGATGAAATTATATCATTTTTTAATGAGCAGAACATAAAATTGCATATCGACATGGGTCAACTTGGAGGAGGAGGAGAAATACCATCTTGCCAAGGTAGTTTTTCTTTTGCTAAATTATCAGACTTGTATTGGAAATATTTTTTGCAAAATAATTTAACAAATCCAAGAAAAAACATATTTCATTATGGGATTATATGTAATTATTGCCCTGATCTTAATTTTCCTTTTTTTGGATGGGACAGCTTTGACTCTTTTGCAATCTCTGCTGAATGGCTAAAGAAGGACAATCCATTTATTAGTAGAGAAAAATTAATTGTAGGTGCAATTGTACATCATCTAGGTCATACTTTAGGTCTTATCGCAGATACTTATAATGGAATCGATAATGTCGGAACTTTATTCAAGCCTAGTTTACAATGGTGGGAATATAAAAACTATAAAAGTTGTATGAATTATAATTTCAAATATAAGATATTTACATTTTCGGATGGCTCACACGGGCGAGGAGATTTCGATGATTGGAGCAATATAGACTATGACTTTTTTAAAAATACTGATTTTAAGCTTTAGGCGTTTTCTAAAACTTTGTATCCTTCATCAATTTTAATATGTGATACGACAATTGGTGGAGGTTTGCTAGAACCTTTCTCAGGTTTTATTTCTTTGACTTCCTTAACTGTTATTTTTACATCAGGTCCTGATTTCTGCTGATATATTGCTTCGACTTCTTTCATAATTGTTTCAACAGAAGGCCCAACATTCCTTAAATCATCATCTATTACAAGTAAAACATCTATCTCATCGATTTTTTTCTGAACAACCTGATACTGTTTTATTTTAAAAGTTTTATATTTTGAAACTACAGGTTCAATGAAACAAAATGCACCTGGCGGGAAAACCTTACCACTCGGAAGAACAATGTTTGCTCTCATACGTCCTTCAACACCGTTTTTTATTACTGTAGAACAAATTCCACAATCACATTTAACATCATATAAAAGTTTCACCCAATCGTCCATACCTGTATATCTGATAATTGGTGTAGCGTATCCCCATAATCTTGTTATTACGAGATGTCCACGTTTTCCAGGGTCTAATATTTCACCGTTCTCATCCATTGCTTCCAAATGATAAAAATCATCATTAACATGCCATTTACCTTTTAAACACTCAAATGCAATATCACCACATGCTTCAACAGAAGGATAAATATTTAAAAGACGGGTTCCAAATGCTTCTTCTACATATTTACGAGTGTAATCATCAAGCATTGCACCACCTGTCCAACAAGTCTTTGGTTTAATGTTTTTACCCTTGCCTTTTCTTCTGAAAAAGGCGAGATGTTGGAAAATTGCAGGATAAGATATAATTATATCAGGGTTGAATTTCTCTAAATTTTCAATCATTTCAAGAATTGGTGTGTTTACATCAATGTTTAAAATATTTTTATCTGAATAAAATAGCTTAAGATGCTTATAGAAATGATCTCTTGCCACCAGGTCTATTCTATATTGATTGAAATTTCCAATGTGAACAGATCTAGTTTTTTTTGGATTAATTTTTAAAAGTTTCAATTCTCTGATTGTAGTGGATAAACCTTTGCCAATTGTTAAAAAATTTGTATATAAACATACTGGTTTCCCTGTTGTTCCACCTGTACAAATAACATGTCCATTATTTTTATTAAAATTTGTTGGAACGATTTTATCTGGAAAATTTTGTCTGATATCATCTTTTGTAATCATTGGAAGTTTTCTAAGGTCTTTTATTCCATGGATATCGCTTGGATGAACTCCAGCCTCTTTGTATCTATCATGATAAAGCGGAACATTATAGGCAAATTTTACCATGTGCCTTAGAGCCTTATCTTTATATTTTTGTATTTTTTTAGGAGTTGAACTTATAAGTCTACCCGAATCTAAAATATAATTTTTAAGGAAAGGAAACATTATTTTTGGGTTAAGAAGTGGATTCATGACAATCATTTATTATAATTTTTCTTCGATCTGGGGAAAACCCTCACCTTTCGACTCTTCTATCGGAAAAAGATCATAGGCAAATACAGGCATCAAATTTGTAATTTTAGTTAATAAAACTTGAAACAATGGAAACTCAATTACTTTTTTACCTTTTTTTATACCATTTACAATTATCTTTGCAGCATTTTCAGATGAAATTGCACCCCGACGATTAAAACCTTCGATCATAGGTGTTTTAACTGAACCCGGCTTTATAGTAATTATATCAATATTGTAACGTTGTTTTGATTCAGCTCTTAAGCTTTCTAAAAGCCATGAAAGCGCAGATTTACTTGCACCATATGTGCCCCAACCTGGTACACCACGTTTATCAGGTAATGTTGAAAACACAGCTATTGTTCCTGATTTTTGTTTTTTCATAATTGGTAGTAAATGTTCTATGAAATACACGTTCCCCATGAAGTTTATTTCCATGGAGTCTCTTATTAATTTGCTATTAAAAGTCTGAATTGGAATAGGGACAAGTATACCTGCGGTTAAAATCGCGATGTCAATTCTTCCAAATTTTATATTAGTAAATTCAACTGCTTTTTTTACATCACCTGGATTTGAAACATCACATTTTTGATATATACAGTCAGTTATGTTTTTTGATATTTCTTTAAGTTTTTCTTCTCTTCTTGCAAAAATTGCCTGTTTACAATTTTCTTTTGATAGGATTTTTATGATTTCTTGAGCCATACCACCGGTGGCACCTGAAACTAGTACTACTTTGTCTTTAAAATCCATATTATTCCCTTTATGATATCTTACTGTAGCGAATTACATGTCGTAATAACTATATAAAACATTTTGTATTACTAATTAGTTTTAGGGAGGAAAACCAAGCAAAAGATTTAAATCCTTTAAAATACAAATTTAATTATAGTATAATTATATTACTTTGTATATAATTGATGGATGTTACACATGGGAAAGGGGCAAAAGGTAATAATTATCGGGCTCGATGGGGGAACACTAAACCTCATGAACCCTTGGATGGAAGAAGGCAAACTTCCAAATTTTTCAAAGATTAAGAAAAAAGGAGTTTATGGAAAACTTAGATCCACAACCCCATGTTATAGTGCTCCGGCATGGGTTTCAATATCAACCGGTGTTCAACCTGGAAAACACGGTATTTATGATTTTTTCCCAACAGATAGTCTCAAAAAAAAGATAATTAACTCAAGATATCGAAGAACACCTGCTATTTGGAATGTTTTAACAGATGAGGGAAAAAAATCTATCATTGTTAATATTCCTGGAACATATCCACCTGAAAAAATAAATGGTGTAATGATCACAGGTCTTCTAACACCATCTGAAGAATCCGATTTTACATATCCAAAAGAAGTAAAAAATAATCTAACAAAAGATAAACTTGGAAAGTATGAACTTGAGCAAGTTGTAGTTGATGATATCCCTAAAGGTTTAACCGCAAAATATGCACCAGAAAAACTTGCAGAGCAAGTAAACATGATTACAATATCACATGCAACAGTTACTATGAATTTAATGCAAAAGTATGAATGGGATCTTGCAATGGTAGTATTTCGTGGAACAGATGATGCTCAACATCTACTTTGGGATAGGAAAGATTTGATATTATCTTGTTATAAAAAAGCAGATGAATATCTTGGAAAGTTTATGGAAAAATACCCTGATGCTTTATTTATTATTGTTTCAGATCATGGCTTTGGTCAACCTGAAAAATATGTTTATTTAAATAATGCTTTATACAATGCCGGCTATCTTAAAACAACATCAGATCCTGCTCGTGGTTTTAATGCATTTGTTACATCTATGTTTGATACTTTTAGTAAATTTATTTTTCATATTTTACCAGTAAAAAAACTTGTTCGTACACAAATCGGAAGGAAAATAATACAATCTAGTGGAGTAAAAAGCAATATTGATTTTTCAAAGACAAAAGCATTGTATCATTCTGTTTGTTCTCGTGGCATTCGTATTAATCTTAAAGATAAATACATAGAAGGGATTGTTGATAAAAAAGACTACACTAAAGTTAGGTCTAATCTTATTGGTTTTTTAAATAATTTAAAAGACCCTGAGACAGGTGAAAACATAGTAGAGACAATATACACAAGTGAGGAAATTTATGGTAAAAATGCAGTCAACGATCCTCTAGATTTAATCTTTGATTTAAAAGAAGGATATGGTGCACAAGAACTTATTCAACCTGTTGGAGGCATGAAAGCATTTTTAAACTGGAATGCTGGTCTTTCCATTATCTCTCCACCTGGTTTTTACGACTGGGTCGGCGACCATAGTCAATATGGGATTATATTTATGTATGGTAAAAACATAAAGGCTGGCAAGAAAATAGATGCATCAGTTGTCGATATTGTTCCAACTGTTTTATCTGCCCTTGGTATAGCAATTCCGAGTTACATTGATGGTAAAACATTAAATGATGCTTTTGTGAAAAAACCAAAGGTTGAAATCATTGAAAAGAAAGAAAAAATATTGACAAAAAGTGAGTTTGATAAAATAAAAAAATTTCGATTAATTTTGAAAAAAAACAAAATTAAGGTGAAATAGTTTTATGAAAAATAAATATTCATTTGTAACGATACTATTTGTATTATTTGTACTAGTATCGGCAACGTATGCCTCTGCATCAATGTTTAAACAAGGCAAATCATTTGGAGTCGCTAATTTTACAGATATAATCTTTGTTAATGATGACAATACAATGGGACCATGGGATGGAACAATTGACTATCCTTTCCAAAATATTTCTGATGGAGTTTATAATGCGAAAAGTAAAGACATTATATATGTGCTAAATGGCACATATTATGAACAGGTAATTATTGACAAATCTCTTTATCTTTCGGGTCAAGACAAAGAAGGTGTCGTAATTGACGCCGCATACAATGACCATTCGATGATTATTGAGAGCAGCAATGTAAAAATCGAAAGGTTCACTATAAAAAATTCAGGTGGATACAAAGAAAACTCAGGAATTTTTATTAAACAAGATGGTTGTGAAATATCAAATTGTATTTTGTATAGACATAGAGTAGGTGTGTATGTTTTAAATGCAGATAATACAAATATTAACAACTGCACATTTCACACCACCGGAAAGGCAGTAGTTTTTGAAGAATCTACAAATTCTGAAATAAATAGTTGTGAATTTGCGTACAACGGAATTGGATTGCTGTATCAAGTTTGTAGCAATATAAAGTTCATAAGCTCATATGCCCATGAAAATACAATACCTATTTTGTTTAATTTTTCTTCAGATATCAAAATTGCTGATTCTGCAATTTGTGATAACAACGATAACGGTGGAGGAGTTTTTGTCTATCATTCAAATAATGTAAATGTTAATAATTGCAATGTTCTTCATAGCGGAGCAGGATTTAAAATTGTTGATTCAACAGATATGATTTTTACAAATTGCAACACTGAATATATCACTCATTTTACTTTCTGGATTAATGAAAATTCAAAAAATATCAACATTTCAAGCTGCAATATTAAAAACAATTTCAGATATGGAATTCATATTGAGGATAGCTGTCTCACTGTAACAAATTCAAACTTATATGATAACCAAATTGAATCAGTTCTTGCAAGAAATAGTTGTGTTTCTGCTAAAAACAATTGGTGGGGAAGTAGGCTCGGGCTATTATTTGGAAAGGGGACTAGATTTGTTGATCTAATAGATCTCAGAACCGGACGAGTAAAATATTTTCCTTGGTCATTTAATCCTTTTGAAAATGCTGGAGCAGACTGGGTTGTTGAGGATATCTTTGATAAAACAGTAATCAGTGGTTACGGGGATGACCCGATTAAACTTGAAGGAAATGATACAGATTTAGATGGTGTCCCAGATTGGTGGGAAGAAAAATATGGATATGATAAAACAGTCTGGGAGGACCATATAAATCTTGATCCAGATGGTGATGCTTTAAACAATTTTGAGGAATGCTACACCGATTCTTATGGATCAAACCCATTTGAAAAAGATGTTTTCCTTGAGTTTGATTGGACAGAATCAAAAAAACAAGGGGCTACAAATAGACCACCAAATGAGTATATTGAAGAAATGAAACAAAGATTTGCCGAGCATGACATAAACCTTCATGTTGATAGGGGAAATCTTGGCGGCGGAGGGGAAATTCCATATATTACGAATTTTTCCTTTGATGAACTTGCAGACCTTTACTGGGATTACTTTATTGATAACAACCTAAACAACCCTAGAAAAAATATTTTCCATTATGGAATAATTTGTGATACTGGACCTGGAAATGGCTTTATGTTTAACGGTTGGGCACATCTAAATGCATTTTGTATATCTGCAGAAGTTTTATTTGAAAATCATCCAAATTTTGATCGTGGTTTTCTGATTACTCATGGAAGTATGCATGAACTTGGACACACCTTTGGCCTTATTGCAGATGATTTTGAAGGAATTGACAACTATGCATGCGCTTATCCAAAATACAAAGAATTCTGGCAATATATAGGTTACAAAAGTTTGATGAGCTACCACTATACTTATCAGGTGTTTGATTACTCAGATGGAAGAAACGGGAAAAATGACTTTGATGACTGGGGTAATCTAGATTTTAGTTTTTTCAAAAACACACACCTTGAATGGCCTAAAACCTAGTCTTCCTTCCATTTAGTAAGAATAACTCCTGCTATGAAAAATACAAAAGCAAAAATTAATACTATGACTAAATTGAATGTTGCTTTATCAAAATCCAGATAAATCATTGAGTTTCTTAGCCCTTCATTAACATAATAAAGTGGAAAAATATGTGCGATATTCTGCATAATAGGATCTAGTGACTCTAAAGGCCAAAAAGTACCTGCTAGAAACATCATTGGAAATGTGATTGCTCCACCGGCCATATCAGCTGTTTCTGCATCTTTTACAAAACGTCCTATTATCATTCCAAGACCAGAAAACAAGAAACTATTAGCTATGATTATTACAATCATATGTAAGTTTATTGTAATATTCATACCCCAAACAAGTACCCCGACTGTTATAATCACAGTTGCTGAAATAAATGAAAGAAATAACATGAAAAGCATTTTTGCAAGAATCCATTCAGTTCTAGTAATAGGTGTTGTTAGAAGTTTTCTAAGGATACCATCTTTCCTATATTTTGTATTTCGCTCGATACTACCATAAACACATAATTGCATAATGCTCATACCAATTATACCAGGTACAAAGTAATCCATGAAACCATAATCCTCAAGGGTACTGAATGAGTCAACTCCGATTACATGACGGTCTTCTTGAATTATTAGATTAAACTCTTGGATACTACTTCTAACAATGGTTTGATAATAAGAAGCAGTCGTCGTATCCGAGGGATCATAATAAAGAGATATATTTTTTGAAATATTTTCATCAACATAAGATTGCTGGACAGTATCCCCAAGACCATTTTCAATTACTAGTAAACCATTGATATCATTTTTTTTCATATAATTTTGTATATCAGAAATATTCTCATCGATTACTACAACTTTTAAGTTAGGAATATTCTTAAGTATATCAATATAGGTCTGAGACCAAAAGGTATCATCATTATCTAGAATAGTCATTGTATATGTTGTGTCATCCATACCTGTAAAAATAGCACCAAAGATAAAAATTAACAAAACAGGAAAAAGTATAGTCCAAAATACAGTTCCTTTACTACGAGACCAAGTTCTGAGACTAGCCTTGAAATCAGTTAGAATAATCTTAGGATTCAAGAATTTCCCTCCCCGAGTTTTGCACCAGTGAGGATTAAAAATATCTCCTCAAGGTTTGGTCTCTGAATATCTATAGTATCATATTCAATGCATTCATGTCCTAGAGCTGATAAAATCTCCAGAACACGTTCCTTGTTTTCGATTCTTACAGCTATATCCTCATTTTCTTGTTTATTTGCTTGAAAGCCTAGGTTTTTTAATATATCAACAGCATTTCTCTGTTTACAATTTTTAATATGAAGAATACTACCTTCTCCATATTTGTTGATAAGTTCATTTAAGGAACCTTCAGCAATAATTTTACCTTTATGAATAATTGCAATATGATCGGAAAGGTATTCTGCTTCCTCCATATAGTGAGTAGTCAAGAAAATGGTTTTACCTTTATTACGTAATCCAGCGATAACATCCCATACCTCCCGACGCGCTTTAGGATCGAGACCAGTAGTAGGTTCATCAAGGAAAACAATATCGGGATCATTAACCAGAGAAATTGCTACACCGATACGTTGTTTCAAACCACCAGAAAGATTCATATAAAGCTTTTTTACCTCATTTTTTAAATCCAAACTCTCAATTATCTCATTGATGTCTGCACGTTTTTTAAACAACTTTGAAAAATAGTCTAAAGTCTCACGAACAGTTAGCCTCTCAAAAGAATGGAATTCTTGAGGCAAAATACCAATTTGTTCTTTTAAATCATCAAAAGAAGTTTTAATATCTTTACCTAATATTTTAATTTCACCAGCAGTTGGTACACGAATTGATTCTATCATCTCAACGGTTGTTGTTTTGCCGGCACCATTAGGTCCAAGGAAAGCAAATACTTCTCCTTTTTTTACTTTGAACGAAATATTGTTTACTGCTATAAGATCGCCGTATTCTTTTCTTAGATTGTAAACTTCAATTGCGAAATCTTCAATAGGTGTTTTTGGAGAATATCTCTGCGATTGTTCAAATGTAACCTTTCCCTGCAATCCACATGTAGGACATGTAACAGTTACAACCTGTTGATTATCACTTGAAACAGTAATTGTTTTTTTGCAATTTGG
>MUGC01000044.1 GCA_002900535.1 Thermoplasmata archaeon M9B1D
CATTGAGATTTCAAAAAGAAGGGTTATTACCCCTGTTGGTGAAAATGATTTTATCGCAATTTCTCGTGGTTATTACCTTCCAGATAATACTAAAAGATGGAGATCATCTATTGCACTTCCAAATGAAAAAGAAAAACGAGAGCAAATTGCAAAGCTAATAAAATCTTTATAATTTTTTTAAAATCTTAAATCTTTTTCGGTAGATTAAAGTACAACACAAGATATTTTATGTTTGTGTTTTTTAAAGTAGAACGTTCACAAAATTTGGTATACATCGCTATCGCAATTTTTATAATTATTCTCATTGTTCTCACCGTTATTTTTAGCAGCAATCAGCTAACTCAAGCATATATAAGTCACGAATATCTATCTAATGGTTGGATTGATTCAGGTGAACGTAATTATGAAGAAAGTTTCCTTGGTTTAGAAAAACAAGCAACTTTTAAATATAAAATTGATGAAAGCTATGATACGTCCTATCCTGCTTTTCTCACAGTTACGAGTATCAAGACTATTTTTATGATAAATGAAGAAGAATTACTTAGTAAAACAATCGAAATAATTAATCTTGCTTCAAAAGAGAAAAATATTACTATTGATAAGGATTCGAAAATTGAGGGTGAAAGAATTCTTAATAACCGACATGGAACGTTTTATGTAATATTTAATGGAACTTATAACTCAAATAATGTATCTGAAAGTATAAAAATAATTGGTGAAACCTGGAACTGTCCCATATCAGGAAAATCGGTTATTTGCATAGGTGTTGCTCAGATAACTGATAATTACTGAAATAATAGATAAAAATGGGCTTATCTATAATGTAAATTGCCACAGATAAAAAAAGAATTTTTATTTATTCTTCTTTAAGCTCTACCTTATTTAATTCATATCCAAGTGGGCATTCTATTTCTTCAAAAATCTTTACAATTGTATAATTTTTATCTTTTTGAATATTAGTACTACAGACATCATAATTTGCACAACCAATTCCATTACAACTTTTTTTTTCGATTTTAATCGTCGCTCCTTCATTTATATTTTTATCTACAGATGTTACAATTGGCAATTCTTCTACTTCAATAACTGCTGCGGTACCTTCATGAATATTACAGTTATGTTTTTTATCCCTGACATTAGTAATTTTATATCTTCTACCTGATTTAAGATTAAAACAAACAGTTTTAAGTTTACAATTTCTACATTCGTTATTTGGTCCTAAATAAATAAACTCCGCATCTTTTTTTGCAAGTTTTTCACCAATAAGCGTCACTAAAGGCATATTTATATTACTCCTGTAATTTTAGCAACTCTTTTAGCAGCATCCATTGTAAGACCTGTTTCTCCTAAAATAGTGTATCTTTCCGGTCTGATTTCATGTGCTTTTACTAATGCTTCTATTATTTTTTTCTTGGAAACACCCAGTTCTTCAGATGTAGTAGGTGCACCAATTTTTTGAAGAGAATCTACTATCTCCTCCCAATCTCCTCCATGTAAATATACCATCATTATTGATCCTATCCCACATTGTTCACCATGCATTGGTGTTTTATGTCTTCTTCCTTTAAGCATGATGCCGGGTCCTAGATGATCAAGCATATGAGAAAACATATGTTCAGCACCTGATGCGGGCCGTGTACTACCAGCAACACTCATTGCAACACCTGAAACAATCATTGCTTTAACACCAAACCATGCTGATTCTTCTCTATCTGGTTTTATATCACTCGCGTTATCGATTATCATCTCAGCCGCGGTTTTAGCAAGAACTGCACCGTGTGTACTAAATTCTTCGCCTTTAAGCCTATGTGCAAGTTCCCAATCCATAACAGCTGAAATATTAGAGATTACATCTGCGCATCCTGATGCAAGCATTTTATAAGGCGCTTTCATAATTATTTTAGTATCAGCAAGAACTGCTAAAGGTGACACAGCTGTTTTTGATATAGATCCTTTACTATGTTTAAGGGATGCTCTAGGTGAAGCGATTCCATCATGCGCAGCAGAAGTTGGTACACTTACAAATGGTTTTTTCAACTCATATGCTGCAAGTTTTGTTACATCAATAACGCTTCCACCACCAACACCCAACAATAAATTAATTTTATTTTTATAAGCAAAGTTAATAACCCTATTTACATCATTTACTGTTGGAGCAGATACTAATTTTTCTTTTACTTCATAATTTGCTTTAATTAGAGTTTTTTTAATTTCTTCGCCAGATAATTTTTTTGTTTTTTTATCTGCAACAATTAAAACAGAGTGTCCACTACCAATTCTGTCGCATAGTTCTGCGATTTGCCCTGTTGTATTATGGCCAACTATTATTTCTCTTGGAAATACCATTGTTTTTGATTTTGTAAAACGTTCCATATCTCACGGGTAAACCACGGGTTTAATATATTATTTTTTCCTTTCCTACAAAGAAATTATGAAAATTACGAAAGAAATATGGAAAAATAAAGAGAAAATCTTGATATATTCAATTTTAATAGTAATCCTTATCGTAATATTTGGAGTAGTAATGTTCCCATCCGTTTTTTATGACCAATGGATATGGAGATATTACTGGGGGCCTGTTGTTGCTGATGCATCTGGAGGATTCGCAACATATAACGGTGTTGTAGCTCATGAAGGTTATACAATGATTTCAGAGATAACTTATGGAATTATCATGATTTTGGCTTTGTATGTAATTTACAGGCTTTTAAAAAAACTTGATATAGAGATAAATTGGCGTTTCGCTCTTGCGTTAATGCCTTATATTTTATTTGGTCCAATAAGCCGTGTTTTAGAAGATACCGGCTATTTTCAGGAACCAATTGTATATTGGTATATTTCACCTTTAATATATCTTCAAATAGCAATTTTTACAATTTTGTTTTTACTTTTAGGATACTATTTGGAGAAAAAATATTTTTCATCAGGTATTACAGTGAATAAAATATTATTTCTTGGAGGTCTTATCTTTTTAGTTCCATCTTTATATCTTATAACCAGTTGGATTCTTGGATATCGATGGGGTAGTACCAACGGTGTACGATTTGATGTTTTTTTAATAGTTTTAGCATTTGTTTTTTTAATTGTTGGACTTGTGTATCTTGTTGCTTATATTAATAGGAAAAAAAAACATTTTCAAGTTTATAGAAACCCTTTAAATCTTGCGATGCTTTCTGGGCATCTTTTAGATGGAATCACAAGTTATATTAGTATTAAAGATCCATTTTCTATGGGTCTTAATTATGCTGAGAAACATCCAGCATCTAATTTTTTACTTGAGATTTGGGGTCCTTTGTTTCCAATTATGAAATTTTTATTGATTATAATTGTGATTTATATGTTTGATGTTTACTTAAAAAATGAATTAAAGAATTATGTGACTCTTACTAATCTTTTAAAAATTGTTATTCTTATTCTTGGTTTTTCACCAGGACTTCGTGATCTTTTAAGGGTTACAATGGGTGTCTAATCTATACGTGACAATTAATGGCATAGTATTTATATACTCCCATTTGGATTTGTATCTGTAAGAAGTGGAGGTAAAAAATATGAATAGAAAAATTATTGGAATAATATCTTTTTTACTGCTGATTTTGCTTTTAACACCTGTAATAAATAGTCAATATGTGACAAAAAATAATAACTCTGGTAAATCATCTATAGATTGGCATACAACATTTTATGCATCAATATATATTAAATTAGATTCAGATACATCTCAAATAGAAGATATAATAAATAACTGGAATAATCCACCAAAGCATTTTCTAACAAATATAGATGTATTAATACCAGATGCCAATTATGAAGATGGAAATTTGTTGTTTATTCACCCTTTAAGATCAGTTATTGGTGAATGGTTTGATCTTGGTTCTTTTTTTAATCCTATATCGCCAAAAGATACTACACTTGTTTATATCTCAATTTTGTGGTGTGATCTGCACTATTCTTCAACTAATAGTGAATCATCTGAAGAGTTTGTAATAGAAGGAATAGGCCCATTAATATCTTGGAGAAACTAATCATCACCAACATTCTATAATAATTAGCAATTATCTCTTTTTTCATATTATTTCGTCAATATATGACAATTAGTAGCATAGTTTTTATATACTTCTATTTGGATTTGTATCTGAGAGAGGCAGAGGAATATGTGGAAAAAAATAGTTGGTGTGTTTGTATGTTTCTTGTTTTTATTCTCTGCATTACCCGCAATTACTATTACTGGAGCTATTAAAATAGATAATGAACCATTATCGGAGATAAAAGATTTTAGCAATAATTTACTACCAGATCGTTATCTCTTTGGAATATGCGTTGGGACATTTGTATATAATGGAATAGAATATGATGGTGGATTTTGGTGGTATAATGTTACTCCAATAAATCTTAGATTTTTTGCATTAATATATGTTATTGAAAATTACTATTTCCTAAATGAACCGATTACTGAAAATCCTGCTTATATTAATAAAGATGTTTTTAAGCATGGTTTTGTTGGTATTCATTTTATGTTTATATGGGGTGGTTCCACCTTTTAGAATACCTCGAGTATATGTTGTTGAATATATGTTTCGTTTAAAGTTCATATTGAAATTAAATCAAATTAACATTTTGTTGTTTATCTAGGTTGTTTTTTTTATTTTGTTACATATGTTATTAAGGATAAAATATAAGAATACCTAACATATAAATTATAGTAAACTTGTGGGGGAAATTTATGAAAGAAAAGATAGTTATATTTTTAATTCTTAATTTGTTGATTTTTAGTACAACTTCTATTGCCTTAACACCATTTAGCAAAGATGAACAGCAGATGAAAAATAGTTTTTTTGATATAACACCAAGTCCCTTGTCATCATCAAGTGGATGGATGAAGAAATTTGGAGGAACAAGTGATGATGGAGGTTATTCTGTTCAGCAGACTGATGATGGTGGATACATCATAACAGGAGGCACTCTTTCATTTGGTGCTGGTGATTGGGATGTTTGGTTGATTAAAACTGATAGTTATGGGAATGAAACATGGAATAGGACTTTTGGAGGAATAACTGGTGATGGTGGTTTTTCTGTTCAGCAGACTACTGATTATGGATATATCATTGCTGGAGCTACATATTCATTTGGTGCTGGAAGTTCTGATGTTTGGTTGATTAAAACTGATTCTTATGGGAATGAAACATGGAATAGGACATTTGGAGGAACAGATGAGGATGTAGGATGGTCAATTCAGCAGACCACTGATGGTGGATACATTATAGTTGGATATACAAAATCAATTGGTGCTGGAAGCTCTGATGTTTGGTTGATTAAAACTGATAGTAATGGTTATAGATTATGGGATAAAACCTTTGGAGGAACAGATGACGATAAAGGTTATTCTGTTCAGCAGACCACTGATGGTGGATACATAATCACAGGATATACTTGTTCATTAGATGCTGGTTATTATGCAGATGTTTGGTTGATAAAGACAGATGCTAATGGTAATAAATTATGGGATAAGACCTTTGGAGAAATTGATGATATGAATGAAGGTAATTCTGTTCAGCAGACCACTGATGGAGGATACGTTATAGTTGGATATACGATAATCTTTGGTGATGGTGATGATGATATTTGGTTGATAAAGACAGATGCTAATGGTAATAAATTATGGGATAAGACATTTGGAAGAACTGATTATATGGATACAGGTTATTCTGTTCAGCAGACTATTGATGGGGGATATATTTTTACTGGAGTCAGTGAAAGACCTGGTGCGTCTAAAGTTTTGTTGATTAAGACTGATAGTAATGGTGATAAAGTATGGGATAAGACTTTTGGAAAAACAGGTTTTAATTATTGTTTTTCGGTTCAGCAAACCACTGACGGAGGGTACATAATCACTGGAGATACAGGTTTTTTAGATTACCCAGGGATAAGTAATAGTGATGTTTGGTTGATTAAAACTGATAGTAATGGTAACGCTAATGTAACAAATGAACCACCAGAAATACCCATTATAATAGGTCAATCAAGTGGAACACCAGGAATAGAATATGAATATAGATTTATATCAGTTGATTTTAATGGAGATGATATATCATATTTTATAGATTGGGGAGATAATACTTCTACTGGTTGGACAAGAACATTACCTTCTGGAGCATATTATAATGCTTCACATATTTGGTCTGAAAAAGGAAACTATTCAATCAAAGCAAAAGCAAAAGATACTTCTGGTGCTGAGAGTGAATGGGGAACACTTGAAGTTACTATGCCAAAAAATAAGGCAATGAGCCTAAATTTGTTTTTACAAAGATTCTTTCTTCGTTTTCCTTTATTTGAGAAAATATTAAACCAAAAAATTTCAATAAATTCTTTGGCGACATTTAATAGTATATTTAACTCTGGATTCCACGCTGTATTATTCGCTAATGTAGAAGCTAGTTTTGATGCTGTATATGCTACTGGGATTGGTAGGGATAATTTCATTTTACTAGCTTTTTTAAAAGGAGATAATGGAGATGTCATATTAGAACCGAGGATTGGAATTTTTCAACATGATGTTCATATAACAGGCAGTATTGTAAAATTAACAATGATTTGGTTTAAAGGAAAGATAACTTATGAATATACCTTTCCTCCATTTTTTTATAATGCCACCTTTAAAGGAACAGCATTATGTGCACTAGTCAACAATTAGTTGTTGACTAATGAGTCAGGCTTTTTAAACTAAAACATTTTTTTTCCTTTCATAGTAAAAATACGAAACCAAATTATTTCTATAAATAAAAAAACCATATTCTAAAATTTTTTAGAAAAACAAAAGCAGGACTTTTAGTGTAAAACTGGTGAATTAAATAATACTGCTATCTTTAAAATTATACGAGTAAGATACTTGTTTGGGGAGGGTAACAATTAAAGACCTACTAATCATTCTTAACTTACCTTGCATATGAATTTCCATATGTAAAAGTGTATGTATAGATATATGTTAAATAATGAAAATTATAATTGGAAAAATTTAATATTTCCGTAAACTAAACTCTATGGGTGTATAAATTTATGAGACGTCGTCATCCAGATTGGTTAAAGGTTAAAATCGGGGGCGGAGAAAGATTCGTAAAAATGAAAGCCCTTTTACGTGATTCAAAACTTCATACTATTTGTGAAGAAGCAAAATGTCCTAATATTGCTGAATGTTTTGGAGCAGGAACAGCTGTTTTTTTGATACTTGGTGATGTATGTACCAGAAACTGCCACTACTGTAATGTTAAGCATGGTAAACCTCTTCCTATAAATTCTTCAGAGCCTTTTGATGTTGCAGAAAGTGTTAAAAAACTTGGCTTAAAATATGTTGTTATTACCTCTGTTACTCGTGATGACTTATATGATGGCGGTTCAAAAGTTTTTTCAAATACTGTAAGCATGATTAAGAAATTAAACCCCGGCTGTAAAGTCGAGGTTTTAATTCCTGATTTTAAAGGTCATATTAATAGTTTAAAAAAGGTTTTAAACTCAGATCCTGATGTAGTTAATCATAATATCGAGGTCGTAGAAAATTTATTTCCTTTTATTAGACCCGAAGGAGATTACAAAAGGAGTCTTTTTGTTTTAAAAAATTTAAAAGCACTTGATAAAAAAGTTTTGACTAAATCTGGTTTTATGATTGGAATTGGAGAAAATTGGGATCAGATTTTAAAAACTCTAGTAGATTTAAGAAACTCAGATGTAGATTTTTTAACTATTGGCCAATATCTTCAACCAACGAAAAATCATACTGCTATTAAGAAATATTATACTCCCAAGGAGTTTGAAGAGTTAAAAAAAATTGCGATAAATCTCGGTTTTAAACACGTTGAATCTGGTCCCCTAATTCGTAGTTCTTATCATGCTGCAGATGTTTTTTGTTAAACAAATTTAATAACATGTTTTTAATTAGTCTTAAAGATGAATTCTAAATCAGTTTATAAAATTCCTAATGGAAAATTGCTAAGAATTTCTTTGGATTATAATGATAAAAATAAAAAGATTCTAAATTTGTGCATCACTGGTGATTTTTTTGCTTATCCTGAAGAATCAATCGAAATTATTGAAAAAAACCTAATAAATACTTCTCTAAATGAAAAAATTTTAAAAGATAAAATTAACACTATCATAAGAAAAAATAAAGTTGAATTTATTGGCATTAACACAGATGGCCTAGTAAATGGTATACTGATGTGTTTAAAATGATTGAAAAATGGCGATATTTAATAACAGAAGGAAATAGTGCAGCAAAGAATATGGCAATTGATAAAGCAGTATTAGTTGCTAGTAGTGAAAATAAGGTTTCTCCTACTGTCCGTTTCTATAACTGGATGCCTCCTGCAATATCAATTGGTTACTTCCAGAACCTCAAAGAAGAAGTTGATCTTTTGAAATGTGAGAAATCTGGTGTTGATTATGTTAGACGTATAACCGGCGGTGGCGCTGTTTTTCATGAAAAAGAACTTACTTATAGTATTGTAATACCCGAATCACATCCTGAAATTTCAAAAAATATAATGGAAAGTTATGGTAGGATTTGTGGAGCTATTATAAGGGGATTAAAACAGCTCGGTATTAACAGTGAATATGTACCAATAAATGATATTATATATAATGGTAAGAAAATTTCTGGCAACGCTCAGACAAGAAAGCTTAAAACAGTTTTACAACATGGAACAGTTATCTTAGATGTTGATGTTGATAAAATGTTTTCTGTATTGCGTGTCCCAAATGAAAAAATTAAGGATAAGATGATTTCT